>LNFJ01000105.1 GCA_001464625.1 Bacteroidia bacterium Ga0077558
TTTAAAATCGTCTCGCAATGGCGGGGCACAAAACACAAAGTTATGTACGCATTAAAAAACAAAGTTCAATTGATTGGTAACCTGGGCAACGCACCAGAAGTGAAAACCTTAGAAAGTGGAAAAAAGATGGCCCGTTTCTCCGTAGCCACCAGTGAAAACTATCGTAATGCAAAAGGCGAGAAAGTGACAGACACACAATGGCACAGCCTTGTAGCCTGGGGTAAAGTGGCAGAGCTTGTAGAAAAGTATCTGACCAAAGGAAAAGAGGTTGCTATTGAAGGTAAACTGATTAACCGCAGTTATAATGACAAAGACGGCAACAAAAAGTACATCACCGAAATACAGGTGAACGAATTGCTGATGCTTGGTGCTAAAGCAGAAGGATAATAAATTGGTAATTATTCAGGAACATTGCAAAGGCGAGAGCCTGGGCAATGTTCCTTTTATTTTCAACTGGCTATTCAATTAGTCAATCAAAGCAATAGAAATATATTTTTGACCGGCAAGGCCGGTACGGGCAAAACAACTTTTCTGAAATACATACGGGAGAATTGCCCAAAGCAAATGGCTGTTGTGGCACCAACGGGTGTTGCGGCTATCAATGCGGGAGGAGTTACTATACACTCTTTCTTTCAACTACCATTAGCACCATTCATTCCTGATGCAAGAGGAATGGGTTTTGGTGCGGCCGGACAAGAGATCTCTAATAAACATAGTTTGCTAAGTCGCCTTCGCTTTAATAGCGATAAAAAGAAAGTACTGCAACAGCTGGAAGTATTGGTGATTGATGAAATAAGTATGGTTCGTTGTGATACACTCGATGCTATTGATACAGTACTTCGTCATATCCGCCAGCGACCCAATGAACGTTTTGGCGGTGTACAAGTATTATTCATCGGCGATATGCTACAACTGCCTCCGGTAATTAAAGAAGAAGAATGGAGCTTATTGTCGGAGTATTACAAAGGACAATATTTCTTTGATAGCAAAGTGCTGGAAGAAGATCCACCGGTATATGTGGAGTTCAACAAAATTTACCGGCAGCGGGATGAATGAAGACGGAATGAACATTTTAGATAGTCGCTTTCAACCAACGTTTCGGCGAAAGAAGCAAGACGGGTATATTATTCTCACCACACATAATCTTAAAGCTGCAGAGATTAACTCTAACGAATTAACCAGTCTCGACACTCCCATCTTTAGCTACGAGGCAAAAGTCCTAGATGAATTTTCGGACCGGGCCTATCCTGCAGAACAAACATTATATCTAAAGGTGGGTGCACAGGTAATGTTTATAAGGAATGATGCAGCCGAAAAAGGAAAAAGATACTTCAACGGAAAGATTGGACTCGTATCTAAACTCGAAGCAGAAAGGATAATTGTGCAGTGTGAAGATGGCCCTGAAATAGAAGTTACAAAAGAAACATGGGAGAACATTCGATACACCATGAATAAAGCTACCCGACAATTAGATTCTGATGTGCTGGGTTCATTTACTCAATACCCCTTGCGTCTGGCTTGGGCAATCACCATCCATAAAAGCCAGGGACTAACTTTTGAAAAAGCAATTATTGATGCAGGGGCCGCCTTTGCTCCCGGGCAAGTATATGTGGCACTCAGCCGCTGTACAAGTTTAGAAGGAATGGTGCTGCAAAGTAAAGTTAGGGCAGGAAGTTTGTTTAGCGACAGACGTATTGTAGAGTTTTCCCAAAGAAGTGCTACAAGCGGACAGCTTCAAAAGGAATTAGCTAGTGCTAAAAAGCACTATCAGCAAGTTCTGTTACTACAAACATTTGATTTTGCCATTGCTATTAATAGCGGAAAAGAATTGATGGAATATTTGCTGGAACACACTTCTTCTTTTAACCCGGAGTCATTTACCTGGACTCAAGGCCTCTTGGATAAAATAGACAAACTTCAGGATACGGCAGTTAAATTCCAGGCAAGATTGCAATTCTTATTTCAGCAATCCGAATCGCCGGAAGAAAATGAACCATTACAGGAAAGAATAAAGGCAGCCGCTACCTATTTTGTTGCTGAAATAAATTCTGTAGTTGAAATCATACAGCAATCCCCCGCTGTTACAGATAGCCGTCTTCATTCTAAAGAATATAATGATAGTATCAAAGAAGTGTTTGCCCAATTAACCATGAAAAGATTTATGATGGAAGGGTTTACGGGTAAGTTTGATATGGAAGCATTTCATCGTCGCAAGGTGAAATTTGTAGTTCCCCCTATAGCTATAAATTCATATGCTGGTTCGGCAGATAAGAAAACGCAAAGCCCCAGACCGGCCTTACATCAACAACTAAGAAAATTAAGAGAAAGCATTTGTGCAAAGAAAGACATGCCCATTTATATAGTAGCAGGCAGCAATACTATTGATGAAATGACCATGTATTTACCCCAAACATTAGAAGAACTAAGAAAAATAAGCGGCTTTGGCGATGCAAAAGTGAAGCAGTACGGACAGCAGTTCTTAGATGTGATCATTGCTTATAGTCAAGCAAATAATCTTTCATCATTGATTCATGAGAAAAATCCCAAGCGGGAACGAAAGGAAAGTACGGGTGTGCCAAAGAAGAAAGGAAATACTCATGCCGAATCGTTTAAACTCTATAAAGAAGGTAAAACAATTGCAGAAATAGCAAAAGAAAGAAGCCTTGCCGTTACAACTATTGAAGGGCATTTGGAAAAATTTGTCCGCAGTGGCGACATTAAGATCGATGAATTAGTAAGCAGTGAAAAATTAGTTTTAATTGAGTCGGTTCTAAAAGACTTCAATGGAGGAAGTATTACCACCCTGAAGAAAGAACTGGGTGATGGAATTAGCTTTGGGGAGATAAGATTGGTAATGGCGGGATTAGGGATAGAACAGCATAAAGAATCTGAATAGGTGTATTGTAAGTTTTTATGACAAGTACTTAAATTATAGTAGTGGTTTCAACTCTTCTTATTATTCGATAGTATTATTCTAAAGTAAATATTTGTTTAGCATTATTTTAGTGAATGGTCTATGATAATATCTAAATCATAGTTCACATTAATCGTTAATTATTCACATTTAACGGGTACAAATTTTTTACATTAAACAATATATCTATCTTTCTATTACAATACTACTAACCCCTTTATGGATACATTAACCGCTCCTGCTTATCGCACTATAAGCAACCATGTAATTGCCGAGGTTCGGCAAAAATTATCCAACGAACAAAACGCATTATTTGCTCTTCGGAATTATCAGCCGGGAGAAGTTATTGCGGATTTTTCTGCCGGAACTATTTCTGCCGAACCAACGTATTTAACCGTACAGGTGGGAGTTAAAAAGCACATTACCTTACAACCAGCGTTTTTGCAATACATTAATCACAGTTGTAACCCCAATGTTTTTTTTGATACAAGTGCAATGCAATTAGTTGCGTTAAAAGAGTTACAGGTAGAAGACGAATTAACCTTTTTCTATCCCTCTACCGAATGGCAAATGACACAATCATTCAATTGCTATTGTGGAAGCAACGCATGCATTGGCGATATACAAGGAGCTTCGTATCTCTCCAAAGAAATACAAGAAAGATATCGCTTTACAGATTTCATACAACAACAACTGGCCAAACGGGCGGCAAGAAAAGTAGCCTGAACTGTGATGAAGATTTCAGAAGCCTCCAGGTTATTAAAACCATATATCATTTGGGTGTTAGCGCCGCATCTCGAATCCGACGACCCCAATATTCAACACTACTACGATTTTACCCAAAGCATAAAAGAATACACGAAAGTTTTTGAAGAACTGAAAGCCGAATGGAAATGGCAGCCGGTCACCATGGATAATTTAAAAACAATTATCAAATCCATAGCGGATAGTAAGAATGGAAAAACACCATTGATTTTAAATCTTTGCGATGGCGACGAAGTAAATGGTACTCCCGGAGTATCCGTTATTCATGAATTAGAAAAATATGGATTGATCTATACAGGATCGGATGCTCATTTTTATGATATTACTACTTCTAAAATACCCATGAAGAAGGCTTTTGATAAAGCCGGGGTAGCAACCGCCAACTGGAGGGTTATTACTGATAAGAAAGGTTCGACCAGGGGTTTGGCAAAAAGAGTGGGTACGCCTATTATAATAAAGCCTGCAGTTTCGGGCGGAAGTATGGGAGTGTCCGTTAAAAACGTAGTGAATACAGAGGAAGAGCTCAATCAAAGAGTGGAAGAAATATACAAAGGTTACAGAGGGTGGAATTTATTGGTAGATGGTCTTTTTGTAGAACAATTCATAACCGGTCCCGAATACACCACTTTTATTACTGGCTCTGCGGATGATCCGGAAAACTGCATAGTGTATGAACCAGTAAAAAGGGTTTTTCATGAATCACTTCCTGAGTCAGAGAAATTTTTATCCTTCGATCGCCTTTGGGAAATATATGAAGATGAAACGCCCATGCCTCAGAACGAAAATTTTTACGAGTATCGCCCTGCTGAAGCAGAGTTAATACCCGAATTGAAAAAGCTAAGTCTGGATGCTTACAAATCATGTGGCGGAAAAGGTTATACCCGCATTGACATTCGCCAGGATTCTGCAACCGGTAAATTATATATGCTGGAAGTAAATGCCCAATGTGGTTTGAGTGAGGACGAAGACTATACTTCTATTGGCGCCATTCTTAAAGTTTCGAATGTTTCGTTTACAGAAATAATTGGTGAGATATTGAAAGATGCACTTAGGAGAAGTATGATAAAACCGGGATCAGTAAAAAGAACAACAGGCAAAAAGACTACCATAAAAAAAGCCACTTCCGTCAAGTAGCTATTTACCATTTTAATTTTTACCAAAGTGATTTATTCTCATTACAAATCTGCTTTTGGTATTGCGCTACTCATTACCTTAGCAGGGCATGAAAGTATGTGTATTACAACCTGATTATTCCACTACGGGAGTTGATTATAAAAACTTTGATCCACCCAGGGATCTTGCTCCATTGCTACCTGGCGCAGAAGTACATAATGTTTTTCTAAATAAGCTTACTACTTACAAACAACTGAAAGAACTTGGAAAACAGGGCTATGATATTTTTGTAAATCTCTGTGAGGGTTATCTGGAATGGGAGGTACCAAGTATAGATGTTATTTATACATTGGAAATATTAAATTTTCCATTTACCGGACCATCCACTAAACTTTACGACCCGCCAAAGGAATTAATGAAATACCTGGCTTATTGCGAAGGTGTAAAAACGCCGGGCTATGTAATCATTAATGAATTGAGAGATGCAGAAGAAGCAGCAAAACATTTAAAGTTTCCGCTGTTTGTAAAACCCGCAAAGGCTGGCGATAGCCTTGGCGTAGATGAACATTCATTGGTGCATAATACAATAGAGCTGCAACAAAAATGTATCAGCATATTGGATGAGTATGGTCCGCTACTGGTTGAAGAATATATAGCCGGAAGAGAGTTTACAGTCTTAGTTGCTGCTAATACCGACGTTCATACTTGCACTGTATTCCGTCCGGTGGAATATTTATTTCCTGAGGGAAGGGAATTTAAAACCTATGCTTTAAAGACTTCCGAACTACATCCGGACTGCAATGTGCCTTGTACTGATGAGGTGTTGGATAAGCAACTTCGCAACGCCACAGAAAAAATATTCAAAGGCTTCAATGGAGTTGGTTATGCCAGATTAGACTTCCGTGTAAATGATAAGAACGAGATTTATTTTTTGGAGATCAATTTTACCTGTTCTGTTTTTTATAAAGATGGATATGAAGGTTCGGCAGATTATATTTTGAAACATGACGGGATCGGACAAGCAGGTTTTTTAAAACATATGATAGCTGAAGGCATTGCCCGTCATAGAAGAAGTAAAAAGCCTTTTATCATGAAAGGTAATTCGATTGCGGGTTATGGTATTTATGCCAATCGGGATATAAATAAAGGAGAAGTTATTTTTAAAGGAGAGGGCCGTTCTCAACGAATTATCACTAAACGCTTCGTTGAAAATAATTGGAACGAAGATGAGAAATTACATTTTCGCCGCTATGCTTATCCGGTAAGCGAAGAACTTTTTATTCTTTGGGATGATGATCCATCTGAGTGGGCACCACAAAATCACTGCTGTAATCCTAACACTGCTTTTGATGGATTGAATGTGCTTGCACTAAAAAATATTTCAGCAGGTGAAGAGCTTACGCTGGATTATGCCCATTTCCTGGATGAAAATATGGAACCCTTTCAATGCCAGTGCGGAGCTAAAGAATGCAGAGGATTAATACAGGGAATTCCAAGTAATTCTCTAACGATTCGAGAAAGGGACATGTCGAAAACCTAATTAGATTTTATCTCCCCATAAACACCATCAATATCTGTACGTCACTTGGATTGATGCCTGAAATGCGACTAGCCTGTCCCAGTGTTTTTGGTTTTATCTTAGCTAATTTTTCCCTTGCTTCATTACCAAGAGAAGCAATTTTTTTATAATCGAATGTTTCAGGAATTTCAAGCTCTTCTAATTGCGACATTTTTTTCACTAACTCTTTTTCTTTCTCAATATAGGTAGCGTACTTGATTTGTATCGATGCTTGTTCAAGAGAATCAGTTGTGAATCCAGATAATGCATCTCTTAATTTGGGAAGAGAATTTGCCAGTTCACTCAATTCAACATCAGGCCGCAATAGTATTTTTTGAACCTTTTGTTTTTCTGTTATCGGAGATGAATTTATAGTTGTGAAATATGAATTTATTTCTTCGGGCTCAACAGCAAATTCTTTTAGAATAGTTTTTATTTCTTCTACACTATTTCTTTTGTTGATCACCTTATCCATTCTTTCTTGCGATGCGAGGCCAAGACGATAACTTAATTCTGTTAATCGAAGATCAGCATTATCTTGTCGCAACAAAGTTCTAAACTCTGCTCTTGATGTGAACATGCGATACGGTTCCTGTGTTCCTTTACCAACAAGGTCGTCAATCAATACACCTATATAAGCGTCACTTCTTTTCAAAACTACCGGTGCTAAGTCTTTCGCTTTTTGATGAGCATTGATACCTGCCATCAATCCCTGGCAAGCCGCTTCTTCATATCCGGTAGTGCCGTTTATTTGTCCGGCAAAAAATAGGTTTTGAATGAGATTTGTTTCAAGGGTGTATTTCAATTGAGTTGGAGGAAAAAAATCATATTCTATCGCATAGCCCGGCCGAAACATTTTCACCTTTTCAAAACCAACTATATTACGAAGAGCTTCGTATTGTGTTTCTTCTGGTAATGAGGTAGAAAAGCCGTTTACATATATCTCCACAGTGTTCCATCCTTCTGGTTCTACAAAAAGCTGGTGTCTGTCTCTTTCAGCAAAGCGATTGATCTTATCTTCAATACTTGGACAATACCTTGGTCCCACCCCATCAATTCTACCAGCAAACATCGGGCTTCTGTCAAAACCTGTTTTCAGTACATCATGAACAGCTTGATTGGTATAGGTTATCCAACAGCTTCTTTGAGCCTTAGGTTTTTCAATATCCAGGAATGAAAAGCCAACAACTTCCTCATCACCTGGCTGTTCTTCCATTTTGCTATAGTCAAGACTTCTTCCGTCAATTCTTGGCGGTGTTCCGGTTTTAAGCCGGTCGCTTTCAAATCCCAGGGAAACCAATTGTTCCGTAATTCCTGTAGCAGCTTTCTCTGCCATCCTACCACCGCCGAAGTTTTTTTCTCCTATATGTACAATGCCGTTTAGAAAAGTTCCATTTGTAAGTACTACCGATTTCGCTTTTATTTCATGACCTAAACCAGTCACCACACCCATACATCTACCATCTGTGATCAACATTCCTTTTACCATGTCCTGGTAAAAATCAAGATTAGGAGTTTTCTCCAGCATTTCCCTCCATTTTAAATGGAAAAGCATCCGGTCGTTTTGTGTACGGGGGCTCCACATGGCTGGACCTTTACTCCGGTTCAACATTCTAAACTGAATAGTGGATAGGTCGCTAACAATTCCAGAATATCCGCCCATGGCGTCAATTTCTCTTACAATTTGTCCTTTGGCAATACCGCCCATGGCTGGATTACAGCTCATTTGGGCAATAGTCTGCATATTCATGGTTACCAAAAGGGTTTTGGAGCCAAGATTTGCTGCTGCTGCCGCTGCTTCACAGCCTGCATGGCCGGCACCTACTACTATTACATCATATTCTGGAAACATAAGTTGGCAAAGGTAGTACAGGAATGTGTATTAAAAGGGCAAGTTTGGATTAGGACAAGGTTAAGTGTTTAAAAGTAGGGTTCCACGGGAAACCGTGGAACTGTTACAGGGTGGAACGTGTCACGTGGAACGTTGGTTAACGAGACTCTGTTCGGTTATTATTGTCGGAATGGAAAAATGACGCCTAATTAAGCCCATATTTATTCATGTAGAACCCCTCCCTTTCTCTCATCTTTAAAGTCTCGCCTTTGCTCTTGTCTTTATACCCACACAAATGAAGTGCCCCGTGGAATATTACCCGATGAAGTTCCGATTTAAAAGAAACACCCTCGGTTTTTGCATTGTCCTTAACCCGGCCAATACTGATATAGATTTCTGCCTGAGTAGCGGCTGTTTCGGACAAATCAAAAGTGATGATATCGGTATAGTAATCGTGGCGGAGAAACTGTTGATTAATTTCCAATAGCCTTTTGTCCGAACAAAATATATAATTGATAGATTCTAGTTTTTTCTTTTCCTTTTTAAACAAAGTTTCGATAAAAGCTTTCAATTCAGACCGGCTTTGCAGGCTAAATCCCTTTTCCTCGAAAAAGAAGCAAACTTTTGATTTTGAAGGCATAATTTCAAAATTCGTAAAGAAAAACCAACCAACAAGGGTAGTTTTGCTATATTAATAAATAAGGCAAATGATTGCGAGGCTATCGGAATTAAAACCAGGACAGGAAGGAATTATTAAAGAATTTAATAGTGATGAGATTTCGCTCAAATTGATGGAAATGGGCTGTGTTCCAGGTGAACGAATACTACTGGAACAGATCGCACCGTTGGGCGACCCCATTTCTGTGAATGTAGCCGGCTACCATTTGAGTCTTCGTCTAAACGAAGCGGAGCATATTCTTGTTGAAATAAAATATTGATAATCAACGAATTGTAAAAATGAAAATAGGGCTCTATTTTGGTTCGTTCAACCCTGTTCATGTTGCACATCTTATCATTGCCAACCACATTTTGAATGAAACAGACCTAGAACGAGTCTGGTTTGTCGTTTCCCCGCAAAATCCCTTTAAAACTGAAACTTCTTTACTGAACGAGTATCATCGCCTGCACTTGGTAAACCTTGCTACAGAAAATGATAATCGTATTAAAGCATCTGATATCGAATTTGGCTTGCCCAAACCATCCTACACCACTGCTACGTTGGCGTATCTAAAAGAAAAAAATCCGGAACATGAGTTTAGTATCATCATGGGCAGTGATAGTTTTCAAAATTTGCACAAGTGGAAAAACTATGAAGTAATTGTGAGGGACTATGATGTATATGTATATCTCCGACCTGGCTTTGAAGTAACCAATCATGTAAATGCAAAGCTGCATATTGTGGAAGCTCCATTATTACAACTTTCGGCTACACAAGTACGTAAGTATATTAAAGAAGGAAAATCTATCCGTTATTTAGTGCCGGAAAATGTGAGAGAAGAAATTGAAAGAGGCGGATATTATAAAAAATAATCTCAAAAAATAAATCCTAAGGCCAAACAGCCCAATACAATAAGTGGTGGTGCAATTTTAGTAAAGTTCAGCAACAAAAAAGTTCCAAGGATGGTAAGTATATTGATTATGCTGACGGTTTTAAATTCCGACATTGAAATATCTTTCATGATATAAAAAGTAGAAGCGATCATTATTCCAACTACCACTGCATTTATTCCTTCGAGAGAACGATACACGGCAGCATATTTTTTCAGATTATTCCAGATTGGAAAAAAGAACAACACCAATAAGGCACTGGGAAGAAAAATTGCGATCATTCCTATCAAACATCCTACAATTTGCATTTCGGTACCCATATCTTTTAACGCCATTCCTCCTGCGAAAGCGGCAATAGAAAAAACGGGTCCGGGAACGGCTCTTACAATTCCCATGGCGGTGTACATATCCTTTTCATCAACCTGAACTACATTGGGGTTTTTTTCTTTTACTTTTTCGATCTCGGGTCGCACACTCCACTGCTCATACATCATCGGCATTAATACTTGCCCGCCACCAAATACCAGGCTGCCCATACGATAGGTATTTTCAAATAAGTTGATCGGTTTTCTATTGGGCCACTCATCAATTCTTGCCCGTTCACTTATGAAACCTGCTGCAATAAAGATGATCCCGAAAAGCCAAAAATTCCACCATTTGATCTTTTTTGGTTTTTGCTCAATTTGTGGAATACGTTTTCGGCTAAGATTGGTCGCTATACCACCCGTAAAAATTAAAGCAGGAATTACCCAAGGCTGACCAAACAAAAAGTACGTAGCTGCTGTACTTACAATCATTATTACCCAGGTGATCGTATTTTTTATGGCCAATGGAAAAGCAACAAATGCTGCATACACCAAAAAACCGGCGGCCATCGGTGGTATGAATTTAAAAATATCAGTTCCTAATTGTCGCTTGTCGATATATTGTAATAAGAAAGATAAGGCCCCCATTAAAATGCAAGCAGGTAAGATCCAAACTAATAAGGTAATTATTGCCAGTGGTACACCGCCACGTTTATAACCAATTAATGTAAGTGTTTGGGTAGAAGATGCGCCGGGAAGTAATTGACAAAATGCATTGTATTCCATTAATTCCTGTTCTGTAACATAAGGCCGTTGTTGCACAAAAGTTTTCATCATCATACCTATATGAGCCTGCGGTCCGCCGAAAGCAGTAACACTGTGCAAAAGCACTGCCTTTAAAAATGGTATATGGCGCAGCAACATAGAAGTTAAATATAAATAAAATCAGTTTAGCAGAGAATGATAGGAGCCCAATTGCTATTTACAGTAAATTCATAAAAAATAATCTATGCATACATTTCTTTTATCTGTTCTGCTTTTATTGTCATGCTTTGACCTGGTGGCGCAGTCAGACGTTACAAAATTGAAAGAAAAAGCTGCTGCTGCCGCTGATAAAATGGAAACAAAAACAATTGCCTGGAGAAGAGATTTTCATGAGCATCCAGAATTGGGCAACCGGGAAACAAGAACAGCAAGGATCATTGCAGAACATTTGAAAAAATTAGGTCTTGATGTGCAGGAAGGTGTTGCAAAAACAGGAGTGGTAGCAATTTTAAAAGGAGGAAAGCCCGGTCCTTGTGTAGCATTGCGGGCAGATATAGATGCATTACCTGTTGAAGAAAGAGGAAGCCTTCCATTTGCATCCAAACAAAAAACGACTTACAACGGACAAGAAGTAGGAGTAATGCATGCCTGCGGACACGATACACATACAGCTATATTAATGAGTGTAGCTGAAATCCTTTCGGGAATGAAAAGCGAAATAAAAGGAACAGTGAAATTTATTTTTCAACCGGCAGAAGAAGGTCCACCGGAAGGTGAAGAAGGCGGTGGCTATTTAATGGTAAAAGAAGGAGTAATGGACAATCCGAAAGTAGATGCCATTTTCGGGTTGCATATTTGGACACATATTGAAGTGGGAAAAATCCACTATAAGTCGGGCTCATTAATGGCATCATCCGATTGGTTTACTATTAAAGTAAAAGGTAAAGGAAGTCATGGTTCGCAACCATGGCGGGGTATCGACCCTATTCAAGTTTCCGTACAAATAATTGACGGATTACAGGCAATCGTTAGCCGTCAGTCTGAATTAACAAAAGCTCCGGTTGTAATTACAGTTGGTAAAATACATGGAGGTGTAAGAAACAATATCATTCCTGAAGAATGTATAATGGATGGAACCATACGAACTCTTGATTCGGACATGCAGAAAGAAGTGCATCAAAAAATAAAATTGACAGCAGAAAAAATTGCCGAAGCCTCGGGTGCAACAGCAGAGGTAACGATTGATACTAAAACACTAGTTACTTATAACACTCCTGATTTAGTTAAGAAAATGCTCCCTACCTTACAAACCACGGTTGGAACAAATAATTTGGTGGAAACAGAATGGGTAACTGGCGCAGAAGACTATTCGTATTATGGCACAAAAGCACCTTCCTTCTTTTTCTTTTTGGGTGGAATGCCAAAGGGGAAAGATCCTAAAACAGCACCGCCACACCATACGGCTGATTTTTATATCGATGAAAGTGGAATGAAAACAGGGATTAAGGCGTTTTGTGACCTGGTGTTTGATTATATGAATATGAAATAAATTTTCCCTACGTATGAGAAAAACTATCCTCGCAGTTTTATTCTTACTTCCTTTTGTTGTTACTGCACAAAAGACGGATAAGAAATTACAATCCAAATTAGAAGAAGCCATTTATGGCTTCAAAGGAGAAATTGGTATTTATGTTAAAAACTTACGTACTGGTAAAACTGTTGCTATTAATGCCGATACTATTTTCCCTTCCGCCAGTATTGTAAAAGTGCCCATACTTGTCGGTATTATGAATAAAATAAACAACGGCGAACTGAAATACGATTCTTCATTAGTTTATAAAGACTCATTGCTATATGCAGGTTCTGATATATTAGGCTCTTTTAAGAACAATGAAAAAGTATTGCTGAAAAAAGTAATGATGTTAATGCTTACTACCAGCGACAATACTGCAAGCTTGTGGTTACAAAGCCTGGCGGGAACCGGAACAAGAATAAACGAAATAATGGAAGCCACCGGATTAAAAAGTACAAGAGTAAACTCCAGAACACCCGGTCGGGAAGAAAATAGAACCCAATATGGCTGGGGACAAACAACTCCCGCAGATATGGGAAGACTATTTGAAAAAATATACCGCAGCGAAATAATTTCTGCTACCGCCTGTGAAAGAATGATGCGTAGCCTCGGTAGAAATTACTGGGATGTTGACGAAGCGATATCAATTATACCGCCCACCATTGAAGTGTTTAGTAAAAATGGTTGTGTAAATGCATCAAGGAGTGAAGTGCTATTAGTAAATGCACCGAACAATCCATACATATTTTGCATTTTTACCAAGAACAATAAAGACGTTAGTTGGACACATGAAAATGAGGCTTGGACGATGGCAAGAAAAATTTCGAAGATGTTGTGGGATTATTTTGAACCGGGATTTTCCAAATAACTATCATTGGGAGGAGTTTTTGATAGCTTCGGCTCAAGGTTAACTTTTAAAAAAAAACTCCAAAAAATTATTGATACACTATATACAATCGTCAGGTTGTCAACTATTGAACCTCCTATAAGTTTAAAACTAATAAAGACACTAACTATGGCGAGTATATTTAATAATACTTTTATTAATAAAGCCGAGTTTGTTTTTTTAATAAGTAATAAAAAAGTAAAATAATATATTAGAATAACTGGGAAAGAGAATATAAAGCCTAATAGAACAAATAAAAAGTAAAGCTGAATAAAATCGCTTGATTCATTGTAAGGAGTAAAAATAACTTCATAGAAGAAACCAAATAAAGGTGCGGTTACTATGGCGAGAAACCAGTGTTTTATCGGATAGGAGGTGTCCATCACTTGCAAAAATAGCCTTTAGTTAAAATAAAGAGTTTCCGGGGAATTTATATTTGCGGAACAACGAATAGAACGATGAAGTTGCGACGCAAGGGACGATGCTCAGGCAACCGAACGGTGGTTACTAAATAATTACTTAAACAACTGGTAAACTACCCAACTCATCAAATACGCCAGCCCCGTCATATAGATCAATTGAATAACAGGCCATTTCCAACTTTTCGTTTCTCTTTTTACTACGGCCAGTGTACTCATGCACTGCATCGCAAATACATAAAATATCATTAGCGATAATCCCGAGGCGAGATTAAATACCGGTGTACCATCTGGTTTTACAGCCGCTTTCATTTTTTCTTTCAGTAACAAACTTCCTTCATCTTCATCACCCACACTGTACAAAGTTGCCATGGTTCCCACAAAAACTTCTCTTGCTGCAAATGATGTAATTAAGGCAATACCGATCTTCCAATCATAACCCAGTGGTGTAATAACAGGTTCAATCGCCTTTCCCATTCTGCCGGCATACGAGTTTTCAAGCAGGTCGGTTTGGTAATTTTTGCGTAGTTGGTTTATATCTGCACCAGGCTGAACTTTCTGCACTTCGTATCGTTGGGTAACTTGCTGCATGGAATTGCCGGGACCAAAGGATGATAAAGCCCACAACACCAAACTGATTATCATAATCACTTTACCTGCATCAAACACAAAAATTTTGGCCTTGCTTATCATGGTTGGCAACACATTGTTCCAGCGGGGAGAACGATAAGTAGGCAATTCAAGAATGAAAAAGCTCTTCTCGTTTATTCTTATAAACCACTTGGCTATATAAGAAACGATCAACGCCATCACCAACCCCAGCAAATACAATCCCATCATCACTAACCCTTGTACACCGAGAAAACCTAGCAAATATGTTTTCGGAATTACTAATCCGATCAATATAGTGTACACCGGCAATCTTGCCGAGCAACTCATCAACGGTGTAATTAAAATTGTAAGCAGTCGTTCTTTTCTATTCTCAATATTTCTTGCACTCATAATAGCCGGAACGGCACAGGCAAATCCGCTGATCATCGGCATCACACTTTTTCCATTCAGCCCTACACTTCGCATTAATCTATCCGAGAGAAAACTGATACGGGCCATGTAACCGGTATCTTCTAATAATGTAATTAGCCCAAACAAGATCATTATCTGCGGCACAAAAATTAAAATGCCACCGAGCCCGGCTATTACACCGTTTATTAATAGATCAGTCCAGCGACTTTCGGGCAAAACATTGGAAAGGGATTGTGATAATTCCGCAAAACCAATTTCAATCCAATCCATCGGATATTGCGCCAGCCAGAACACACTTTGAAACAACAAAAACAAAACGCCTAATAATATTATATAACCCCACACCCGGTGCAACAATAAATTATCCAGCTTTTCTGTGAATAATGATTTTTGCAATGGATCTGGCTCCGACACTGCTTGCTGCATGATATGCCGGATGCGGCTGTATCGCTGTAAAATTTCTTCTGCCTGTGTTTTTGTAGCGTTGAATTTATTTCTATCCTCGATCCGCTGAATTTTTTGCTGTACTATTTCATCCAGCTCAAACCCTTCATGATTTATGAGATAGTGAATAGCAGCATAATCGCTTATATGCGGAATTTCTTCTTTTACTTCGTCAATAGCCAGGGAGCAGAGTGCATTATTATCTATAAAATCACGGGCAGGGATATGATAAAGATGCTGAGCGGTTTGCTCAATTGCTTTTTTTAATTGGATAATGCCTTTATTTTTTCTGGGGTTAACAGCCACCACGGGCACACCCAGTTCTCTCTCCAATGCAGGAATATCAATTTTTATTCCTTTACGATTGGCCAGGTCCATCATCGTCAGTGCAATTACAACCGGAGCTTTCAGATCAATGATCTGTGTGCAAAAAAGCAAATTTCGCTTCAAATTACTTGCATCTGCCACCACAACCAGCACATCAGCTTTTATATCCTTATCCTGGTTTAGCAGCACTTTATAGCTTACCCACTCATCCAGCCTTTTGGGGTAAAGACTATAAGTTCCAGGCAGATCAATTATTTCGGCATTTAAACCCTCTAATATAGAAGTAGAGCCGGTCTTTTTGTCAACAGTTACTCCCGGAAAATTGCCTACTTGCTGATTTAGCCCCGTCAAACAGTTAAACAACGAACTTTTTCCGCTATTGGGGTTGCCCACTAAGGCGATATGTAGCTTACCTGTTTTCAACTCGTTATAGCCTGCAAATGTAGAATTGCAGGGGCAAAACACCTTACGAATTGCGATTTTTAGACTGCTCTATCGGGAGAAGTTTTTTTAGCCATCGTCCCTTGCGAACTTGTTCTGCTATTCTTTCCTTTCTAGGGAAAGGGAAGAATAATCACCCTTCATTTTTCCGTTCATTGGTAACCAACCCACCCCATTTTCTGAAAGCGATAAAATTTCCTCAATTCGCCTCCTCCAACTGGCGCAACGAGAAGCCTCGAAAATTTTACAATAATTAGCATTAACCGTCTTCCTGCTCCAATACCTTTGTAGCTCAATAACCAAACAAAACATGTTTTCTAATATTTCCAGGGCTGTCGTAGTAATATTATTCTTATCTGCCTGCTCATCGTCAAAAACTATTACCAAAACAGACACACAAACACTTGACAATTTAAAAGCACATATTCAA
>LNFJ01000106.1 GCA_001464625.1 Bacteroidia bacterium Ga0077558
TTTATTATTGATACAGACGCATTTATACACCATAAAGCTGTCTGAACCCGCAAAAATATCAGCTTTAGCCTCTATACTATTAAGTTATTATTAAGTCTATGTAAACGGGTATCAGCGATTTCCCCGCCCGATAATTTCAAGTTAGGTTTGCGAAAACTTTGCAAGAAATGGACAATAAGCCCAGAAAGGTGCTAATTGCTGACGACGAGCCGGATATTTTAGAAATACTGAAATACAATCTTTCTAACGAGGGGTACGAAGTAATTACTGCTAAAGATGGCGATGAGGCATTGGAAAAAGCCCGTCGTACCCAACCCGACCTTATCATACTGGATGTAATGATGCCCAAAAAAACAGGTGTGGAAGTTTGTCAGCTTTTACGGGCACAAGCGGTTTTTAAAGAAACATTAATCGTTTTTTTAACTGCTGTTAACGATGAAGGCACGCAAATTAAAGGACTTGAAACCGGCGCAGATGACTACATAAGCAAACCCATCAGCCCAAGAGTTTTTTTAAGCAGAGTAAATGCACTTTTTCGCCGGTTGAATAAAACAGATTCAAGGATTCTCACCATCGAACATTTAACTGTTGATCCGGAACGTTTCGTTATAATGGTGGGAGATAAAGAAATCATTCTCGCCAAAAAAGAATTTGAATTACTTTACCTGCTTGCGGTAAAGCCCGGACGGGTATTTCTTCGTAATGAAATACTCAACCAGGTTTGGGGCAATGATGTAATTGTAGGCGACAGAACCATCGATGTTCATATTCGTAAGATCCGGCAAAAACTGGGAATAGATTGTATTACAACAGTGAAAGGAGTTGGATATAAATTTGAGTTATAAAAGAAGAAAGGCACAAGGTGCAAGAGACAAGGCACAAGTGTCCCAAAGTTTTAAAGTTCCTTCGTATCACTTGAATTTCTTGTTCCTTGTACTTTGTATTTTGATCCTTGATCCTTGTGCTTTCCACCTTGTACCTTCGCACTATGTTTTCCACTAAAAATATTTCTCCCCGCCAACTTTCTGCATTTACAGCCTTAGTACTGGCAATACCTATCAGCTTATTAATTGGATACATAGAAAATAGTTGGAAGATTGGCGCCATCTGTTTTGCCATCATTTTTGCCGGAAGCTACCTGCTTATATCTTTTATACTGGAGCGGTTTATTTACCGAAAAATAAAACTGATCTATAAATTCATCCATCAAACTAAGGCTACAAAAAAAGAAGAAACCTATTATAAATATGTGTTGCCAAAAAAAGATATTGCCCAGGTAACTGATGAGGTAGAAGCATGGGCAGCCGAGCATGAAGAAGAGGTGCAGATGTTACGTAGTATTGAGCAATTTCGAAAAGAGTTTCTGCAGAATCTTTCGCATGAATTTAAAACCCCTGTTTTTGCAATTCAGGGATATATTGACACCTTACTTGGAGGTGCTCTGGCTAACCCGGAAGTGAATAAAAAATTTTTAGAGAAGACTTCTAAAAACGTTGAGCGACTTACACACCTGTTAAACGACCTTGATGAAATTTCCAGCCTTGAAAGAGGGGAACTCGTTTTATACAAGGAAAATTTTGTGATACAGGATTTGGTAAAAGAAGTATATGACAGCTTATCTGCAAAAGCAGAAGCTGCACATATTTATTGTTCTATTAAAAAAGGTTGCGAGTCTCCCTTAGCAGTTTATGCTGATAAATCAAAAATCAGGCAAGTGTTTACTAATCTTATTGAGAACTCCATAAAGTATGGCAAATACGATGGCTCTATTACTGCCAGTATGTATAAAACAGATGGAAAACATATTTTAATAGAAATAAGCGACGACGGAATTGGTATTAACGAAAAACATGTACCCAGAATTTTTGAACGTTTTTACCGGACTGAAGAAGGCAGAAGTATTGATGTGACAGGAAGCGGCTTAGGGCTAGCCATTTGCAAACATATTATTGAAGCGCATAACCAAACAATTCATGTGCGTAGCAGAGAAGACATTGGAACAACTATTGGATTTACCCTTGATGTAAAGAAAGATTAATACCAATCTTTTCCTTCCATCAAACTGGTAAAAAAGTTTTTTGCTTCAGAAGTCATTGCCATACTTTTTACATTATCCCCCATATCAAATAAAAAATGTTCGCAGCCTTGTTCTGTGTACTTAAATATTACAGGTAATAATTGCTTCCCATTTTTATAGAAAATAAAGTTTCCGTCGTAGCCACATTTAAACTGTTCTGTTTCTTTCCCGTTAAGAAAACCACCTAGTTTTTTTATTGCTTTGGATTCACTTGTACTTACTACTTTAATAATTGAATCGCTATTTGGCGCATTGAAAGTTATGATGATGCTATCGCAGTCATCTATTATTTTATTTGTTGAAGAAGAGTTATTGCAGGATGAAACCAGCACCACTAACCCCAAAAACAATAACAATCGCATATATCTTTTAATACAAGTTAGCATAAAAAGAAAGGTCTTTACACTTCTAATGACTTTTATCGTAATGAAAGTGGCGCAGCTTCTGCTTGACTAAAATTTTCTCCTAAAACATGTGCAATAGTTTGAGCCAATTGTTGCTGATAGTACTGCTGCTTTTCTTTTATTTCCCCTAAAGGTGTAATGCCAGGACCCAGAATTGCAAACCAGGTTTGTGAAGAGCCGGTGATAAACTCCCCATGCGATGTCCATTTAGAGGGTTTACTTCCACGGCCATGATCAGTGGTAATAATAAAGGTAGTATTGTTTTTATAGCCGGGTGTTGTTTGTACCCAATTCCATAACTCGCCAATCATTTTATCTACCTGTGCTGCTTGTTGCAGATAGAGATCATATCTGCCCTGATGGGCAAACTCATCTGTTTCTCCTAAACTAATATAAGTGAGCCGGGGTTTGTAATGCTGAATATACTCTTTAGCTGTCAAAAAAGTCAACTGATCATGACGGGTTGCGGTTTTGTCATATATCGCCTCAGATTGTACAGCATTAATAATTTGTTGTTGCACAGAACTACTTTCCAGATTTTCATACCCACTGTTTACCGGTAAATTATTTCTATCTGTATTTAAAATATAAGGAAACACATCCCATGAAGAAAATATAGCTATACTATCTTTAAAGTCCTTCTTACTTTGAAGATATTCGAATACATTAATATTGGAATTCTTTAATTTTCTATTCGATGTGATGGAGATATCCGCTATACCCGTAAACATTTCATTATACCCCGGGTATGACAAAGAGTAAAGATTGGCAACATTTACTTTATTATCATATTGCCTGTTTCCCAGCAATTGTCCTTTTTTCGCAATTACATTCCAGAAGAATGGAAGTAGTTTTTTTCTTCTTTCGTCGACTGAAGCATCCCAATACAGCAACTTGGTAGTAGAAGTGTCTGGAGTAAACTTTTCAGAATTAATGATTGTTGGATCGGCACCACTAAAAACTTCCTGCCATCGAAACCCATCTATAGTTATAACTATAAGATTACTTGCTACAGGAATTTTTCGTTTAGGAAAGGAATTTTTTGATTCCTGCTTATACATCGGTTGTAGCATTATAATCAATAATGCAGTAGCCAAAATGCTTTTCATGTGTATCGGTTTTGCAAAATAAGCATGCAGATATGAACATACTATTATGCAGAAATTATGAAAGCATTAATAACCGACAGCTTCATTACAATTGTATAAGGTTTATGTAATAATAATTTAATCAACGTTTCATCATGAGGACATAACTAATAACAAAATTTGCAAAACTCCAGCCCAATGGAAAAAAGACCCGTAGATATTGCTGTAATTTCTGATTTGCATCTTGGCACTTATGGCTGCAAAGCCAATGAAATTGTTGCTTATTTGAAGAGCATATCGCCACAACTATTAGTACTAAATGGCGATATTATTGATGCCTGGCAATTTAGCAAGCATTATTTTCCCGCCTCTCACATGGCTGTTATCAAAGAAATATTTCAGTTACTCACTAATGGCACCCGGGTTATATATATAACAGGCAATCATGATGAATTCTTACGTCGTTATGCTGATCTGGAATTAGGCAACTTACAGCTAACAGATAAAATGCTGATCGAGATACATGGCAAAACAACCTGGATATTTCATGGCGATGTATTTGACAATACTACAAAAGGAGGTGCTAAATTCTGGGCACGGTTAGGCAGCAATGGTTATGCGGTATTGCTGGGTTTTAATCGAATGGTAAACCGGTGTTCAAAATTTTTTGGCCGTCAGCCTGTTTCTCTCTCAAGAAGATTAATGAAAAGAATTGACAAATCGATTATACGTACGGATGAATTTGAAACGATGGTTGCTGATCTGGCGATTCGTAAAAAATATGACTATGTTATTTGCGGACACATACATCAACCCAAAAAAAGAACAATAGAAACCAGTGAAGGGGCTGTTACCTATTTAAATACCGGGGATTGGCTGGAACATTCCACCGCCCTTGAATATTATGATAATGACTGGCACATTTATACGCATAATGAACCTGCTAAGGCAACTGTAGCATTAAAAAAGCAGCCCATGCAGGCAGATGTTATGACCAATGAAATTGCATATTCCTTATATACGCTACAAAACGAGTTTAAGTTATGAAAATATTCTATGCCGTACAGGCTACAGGAAACGGCCATATCAGCAGAGCTATGGAGTTGCTTCCTTATTTGCAGCAGTATGGTTCAGTAGATATTTTTTTAAGCGGAGATAATAGTCACCTTGCTCTTGATGCACCAATAAAATATCGTAGTAAAGGAATCAGTTTATTTTATAACTGTAATGGCGGTTTAGATTACTGGCACATGATAAAAGGGCTACATCCTTTGCGCATACGGGAAGAAATAAGAGATTTGCCCGTTGAGAAATATGACCTGGTATTAAATGACTTTGACTACATTACTTCAGCAGCTTGTGCCAGAAAAAAAATCCCTTCTATTCATTTTGGCCACCAGGCAAGCTTTCTCTCTCCACAAACACCAAGACCGGCCAAAAAACAAATAACCGGCGAATGGCTATTAAAACACTATATAAAAGCCACGCATCATATCGGCCTGCATTTTAAATCATACGACGATTTTATTTTTCCTGCGATTGTAAAAAAACAAATAATAGAAGCAGAACCTGTTGATAATAATCATATCACAGTTTATTTGCCCTCTTATTGCGAACCACAGTTGCAGGAAGCTTTTTTTGCTTTACCTGATTTTCAATTTCATGTTTTCTCCAAAGAAACAAAATCAATAAGAGCTGTAAAAAATATAATTTTTCTCCCGGTTGATAAACTACTTTTCAATCAAAGCCTTATTAGTTGTACCGGCATAATTACAGGGGGTGGTTTTGAAACCCCTGCAGAAGCTTTGCATCTCGGTAAAAAAATAATGACCATCCCTATTCGTGGGCAATACGAACAGCAATGCAATGCAGCCGCAATGGGCTCAATGGGAGTTTACCATCTTACTAAAATTGACGAAACATTTACGCCTGCTTTCTATAAATGGATGGAAGCACCTTCTCCATCAGCAGTAAATTATGCCAACGTTATTCCCCGTTGTTTGGAACATATATTCCTATTAGCAGAGCAATCGTTGCGGCAGAAAGCAGCTTAAACGTATTCAAGCAGGCACAAAAAAACCACCCCGGCCTGTCTGCTTCGGGGTGGCTAACTGCTGAGAAAAACTGCATCAGGTTTTTTGCTTAACATGAGAGATGCAATTCCGGACTATGGGTAAAGAACTGGTGCAAAGATGTCGTTGGTTTATTATCCTGCTGTTACATCAAGATTAAGTCAAGGTTATTAATCAGCAGGTTATATGCTCAATAAGCATTTATTCTTAGATCCTAAAAACTTAATATTACTTTATTGTTAAGTTTTGTAGCTTTAAGCAGCTCGCCTCCATGAAAACAAGGTGCTACATATTATCCCTGTTGCTTTTTATAAGCTTTTTGCCAAAAACATCTTTTGGTCAAAACAACTATTCTACTATTTCCTTTGATTTTTTTGGAGACCCGGTTAGCTTAAGCTTTGACAAATCCAACGAAATAAGCTTTGGTGACATTCTTACTCAACAAACACTCCAGTCTTTCCAAAAAACGATTGCTGCCGGAAACTCCGACCTTTTTATTAAAGAATTGCTGGATTACAAAAAACAATATCAATTAGACGACTGGTTGTACTACCAGTTGATACGGAAAACAGCACAACATATTAGTCCTAAAACGGAGAACTATTATCGCTACACGTTATACAAATGGTTCCTGCTTACTAAATCTGGTTATGATGCCACGATAAAAACGAATGGTGAAAAAATGCTTTTTTATGTCCACACAGAAGAAAGCATCTATAACATACCATCTTACATCAAAAATGGCAAGCAATATGTTTGTCTTAATTACCACGACTACGGAGGCTATATTGATTTTGAAAAAGAAAAATTTATTGAAGTTGAACTTCCTGTAATCGGAGCTGAGAAAGGGTTCTCGTATAAAATAACTCGACTACCCGAATTTAGTCCGGGTGATTATGAGGATAGAAAATTACAGTTTAACTATAAGGAAACCGACTACCAGTTTAAAGTAAAATTGAACCCACAGATAAAAACAATTTTTGCAAATTATCCCGTAGTGGATTACGAATCTTATTTTAATATTCCGCTTAGCAAAGCTACACATGAATCATTAATTCCCTTATTGAAAAAAAATGTGAAGGGGATGAATACAAAAAACGGTGTGGATTACCTGATGCGGTTTACCCGTTATGCTTTCTTGTTTGAAAAAGACTCTGAAGTGTATGGAAAAGAAAAAAGATTATCCCCGGAACAAACATTATTATACGAACAAAGCGACTGTGAAGACAGAGCTGCGTTATTCTTTTCGTTAGTGAAAGAGATTTATAATCTGCCGATGATAGTACTGGCCTATCCTGATCATGTTACTATAGCTGTAAAGTTTAACAGACCAGTTGGTACACCAATACTATATAATGGAGATAAGTATTCCGTTTGTGAGCCTACACCACAAAAACAAGATCTTGCTGTTGGTCAGCTTTCCCGTAATCTGAAAAAGGAGACGTACGAAATTGTGTACGCATATTCTCCATCCCGCCAATAATAACTTATTCTGCTCTTCCGGGTAATACTGTTACATCTTTTTCCAACCTGTTTAATAATTCCTTTGTATCGTCACTCATGGCAGTAAAATATTTTTCTCCGGTTTTAATAAAAGAGAGTGTCATACAATCTTTGTTTCGGGAAAAATAAATAGTTTCTACAGCACCCCCCTTGCCATAAAAATAAATCTTGCCTTGTGTAACACAACTATCTTTTGCTTCAATGATTTTCGCATTCACATCGGTTGCAACAACCGGTAAGGGATTCTTTACAACCACTTTTGTCATATTAAAAAAACGTGGGTCACCCGGAGTATGATAATACATTACTACTGCACTGTCACTTTCAGGCAGCGTAGGAAGCATCTTCAATTTGACTGTTTTAGTCTTACAGCCAATAATAAACAAACCGCAACAACAAACCAACAGGCTAATTATTTTCATACATATTTCTTTTAGTCCTAAAATTAAAAACGTCCTGAAAAAATTCAGGACGTACAAATTTATTTAAATCAACTTGTTAATCAATAAGAAGCATTCTGTGGATCCCAGTTAGCCCAACCAGTAGTCCAGTTAGTAGCACCAAAGGCACCCCGATAAGTTGTGCTTGTAAAGAAAGCATTCATGCCTGTAAAGCTTGAACCTGCTAGTGCAGGTGAACCTACTGCAGGTAAAAAGTTTGGTGTTGTTGAATAAAAAGGACTGGTTAACATTATTGCAGCAGATGTTGCATACGTAATACAACCTTCAGCTTCTGCTTTAGCTTGTATTTGCGCATTAGTTGCTATTGCCGCATTAGCTGTTTTGTAAGGTAAAGTACTTGCATGTACCAGGTTATTCTTAAACTCAGAGATATTATTTACAAAATAATCATTCAATGTAGGGTCATTAAGTGTTTCAAACCCTCCATCCGGGTGGCCCATCAATATTGAGTTCCGAATGATAAATTGCGTAGCCCTTCTCCATCTGTTTGACATATTGTGATTAGCTGCTGTTCCGGCTGCATCGTTTGGACCTATAATTGTAAAATTACTCAACTGTGGTTTTGTGCGGGGAACTGCTAAAGTACCAGCTCCATCATTATCACACTCAATACCATTACCAGCATCACCAGCATCTACAAAATCTGGTTTACGGCAAGATACTGCAAATTGTATTTTACCCGTGTAACCAAAATCAAAATCAAAGTCATCATCCGCCGTTGCAAAAGCAACCAGGTTTTTGGCATTCACGGTACCACCAAAAAACTCATACGCATCATCATTACCAAATGACACCTGTATATTTTCAAGGATTGTACCTGAACCAACACCGCCACAAGTCAACCCATTAATCTCAGAACCAGGTTCTGCAGCTATACCTGCATATTCAATACGAACAAAGCGAAGAATACCACTTTCATCTAACGGATCTGTGCCACCATATTGTCGGCCAACACCGCCTTCAATAGTTGGTGCCGGATCAAGCGGACGATTAGTTGGTGCTTTACCTAGCAAAATTATTCCACCCCAATCACCCGGTGCTCTTGAACCAACAGGCTTACCGCTGGTAAACACAATTGGATTAGCCGCTGTGCCTGAAGCAATCAACTTAGCTCCTCTTTCAATAATCAAAGCTCCCTTTTCAGTAATATCACTTTTTACTATACAACCCGCCTCAAATGTAATAGTTGCGCCATCGGTAACATATACATATCCTTTCAATATCCAGGTGCCTTTAGCATAAAATTTACTGGAAGAGATAACGCCACTTATAATATTGCTGGTAGGGTCGGGAGGTGCTATAACAGCACCGCCTTCATCAAAATTCACTTTTACACAAGAAGTGAAGCTGAAAGTTGTAGCCAGTATCAGCGTTCCCAAAAAAAACTTTTTCATATCAATTTTTGTTTTTGTTGTTTTTAATTTTATAGTCAGTTGTTGTGGTAATTATTTTTTACCAATGTTGAAATCGTAGGTAAACCCAATGGTAATAGTAGAACCAGGTTTGAATGAGTTGAATAATCTGTCGCTGCCACCACTGAATGCTTTTTTACTATCCACATTTTCATAGAAGTAATAAGGATTATTCAAAATATCAGCCCAGGTAAGTTTTACTTCACCTCTGCTTTTCATTACTTTTTTTGCCAATTGAAAATCTACCTGGTCACGGGGTCTTTCATAGATGTCTGGAAAATCCAGGTTACCAACTAATGAAAGGCGCTGACCAATTCTGTTATACAATAAAGAGCCGCTCCATTCACCTTGCTTGCTGTTGTATTGCAATCCTACGTTAGCCAGGTATGGTGACTGACCCTGTAATGGACGATTAACAGAAGTTACTACACCGCCGGCTGTAGTGCCTGATAAAGTAACTTTTGAATAGCTGTAAGTAAGATTTGCAAACACACTAAAATTATCCAGTGATTTAGCTATGAAGTCCAAATTTTTTCTTACCTCAAACTCAGCTCCCACCGTGTATGCATTATCCACATTACTATAGCCATAGTTTCTTCTGTCCAATACACTCGATGGGTCCAGACGAAGTTCAATCGGATCATCAAAGTATTTGTAAAAACCGCCTATAGTAATTGCTTCTCCCCCTTTAGGATAAAATTCATAGCGAACATCACCATTTAAAATAGAAGTTCTTTTCAAATTCAAGTTTCCGTTTACACCATAATTAGCTTCATAATCATAAAACGAGAAGGGTGCAATTTCCCTGAACTCTGGTCTTGCAACGGTGCGGCTACCAGATACACGGATACTATTTTTTACATTAGGAGATAATGTAAAGTTGAAGGATGGCAACAGATCCCATTTTTCTGTATTTACAACTACTCTTTTAGAAGTAACATCTTTTGTTGTGAGGAATTGTTGAAAGTTCTCAACCCGTAAACCCCACACTAATCTTATTTTTTCGCCAAACTTGCTATCGAACATTCCATACATTCCATTAAGTATGGATACACCGAAGTATTTATCCTGGTTGTTTGTAAAATCATTTAATACAAATCCATCATTAGCAATATTAGCTGCCGCAAAAATCTGGTTGAAAGGAAGCTCAGCTTTATCCCCATCAAACTGTGTTGGAGATGCTGGTTGATATTGGAATATGCGGCTACGGAAATCACGGATACGAATCAATGTAGATCCGCCGGTTTTAAAAATCTGTTTACTATTCTTTATAGTAAACGGAATAGTAAGACTTCCGTTTGCGCCATAGCTAAAATCTTGCAGATTGCTAAAAAAGCGACGGGTATCATCATCATTATATTCATAAGGACTAGCAGTACCTTTTGGTCGGAAATATGCAGATGTACGCAAATCAGGTTGCGATTTTCCGTTGTATGCAAAGTTTCCATTCCATTTTAATTTGATACCGCTGGTTGTAAGCTGGTGATCCCCTTCTAACTGGCCGCTGTACAAGGAACGCTGATTTAATACGGATGAACGAAAATTAATATCCTGTATCCGGTCATCATTAAATCCGGTTCTTACATAATAATTATCTTCAAAAAGCTGGTTGAACAAGTTTTTAAAAGAAATTTTATGCCTTCCTTTTACATATGAAATATTGGCTATTGCACCTGTATTTACACTATACTTATTTTGATTATCGGTAAGTACTACAATCGCATCACCATCCTGCTCATGCAATCTTCTTTGTACATTGTATTGCAACATGCTGTTACGATACTGAACGGAAAGAATTGTTCCCAGTACTCCCCCATTCTTAAACTTTGTACTCTTACCCCAGGTAAGGCTATAGGTTTGAGTAGGAAGTGCTTTGTTGTTCACTTCACTGTACACATCATTATTAAGTAATTGGCTCCAGGCAATTTTTTGTTGTGTAGTTCCAATACGATATTCTTGTTGCGTTTTCGGAAATCCTGCTGGCAGTTTTCTTGTTTTATCATCAAATCCCAACCAATCCATTCCGTTTCTTTCATTGCTGGCAAAATCGTTAAAAACAGATTGTGTATTAAACCCCAATGCTACACTTACTGTTAACAAATCTCTTGTAGGGACATCTTTGGTATTGATTTGTACAAGGCCACCTGCAAACTCACCCGGTAATTCTGGTGTAGCAGTTTTATTAATAATAATATTATCAATAAGTGAAGAAGGAATTACATCAAATGAAAATGCTTTTTTATCTGGCTCCGTACTTGGTAACTGTGCATTGTTAATAACAGCAGAATTGTAACGATCACTTAATCCACGAACCACAACAAACTTGCCATCCTGGATACTGGCACCGCTAACTCTTTTTAAAACTTCACCGGTATTTCTATCTGGCGTACGACGAATGAAATCTGCAGCCAATCCGCTTGATAAAGCCGTATTACTTCTTTGAAAAGTAAGTAAAGCCGCTGTGTTCTCTTGTTTCCTTGAAGTTGTTTTAATTACTACTCCTTCCAAATTGGATTTATCCTCCAGCACAATCTCCAGGTAATTTTCCTGGTTAGCGGTTACATCAACCTCTGAAATAGATTTGGTTTGATAACCGGTATTGGAAACAGTAAGAGTATATTTTTTTCCCGCCTCCAGGGTAATATAGAACTTACCTTCAATGTCTGCTAATACTTGTTTACCTGCACCATCAATGACAATGGTTGCTCCCTGCAAAGCTTCGTTCCGGGTATTTATTACCTTACCGGAAAGCTTAATAGTTTGTGCTTGTGCTATTGCAAAAATGCTAAAAGAGAGAAGCAAAGTGAAGACGATTCGCAGCCTGGAGTACATACCTGTTTATTTCCGGCAAAGGTGTACCGGGGAGGTTAACCGCAGGTTATCGACATGTTAAGCAATTATAACCTCAATGTTACCGTAATGTTAAGCACCTACTTAAAACCGAAACTGAAGCCGGCAGGTAAAAATATCGTCTTTTAGATCAGTCTTGTTTCCCTCCATTTGTGTGCTTTTATTCTTTACAATATCATAATACAAAATGAGCTTGGTTTGTGTATTCATATTATATGCATACCCTACCCCCAACGTAGAAAACTTTATATCAGCTACAGTAAGATTAGTACCAGGCTTACCGATTTCCATTTCTTTTACTTTGATATTAGGGTCATACCAATCATACTTTACCATTAATTGATGTTTTGTGTTGATGATATTCTGTAGAAATAGAAGGAAAGCACCGTCAAAATGCCGCACATAAGTGGGAACTGGATTGCCATTAGATGTGGGCAAAGTACCTGGATTGCTAGTGGAAACTGAAGTTCCGGGCTGTGTTCCAAACCAGTATTCTGCTCTCCACTCTGTTTCCCCCCAGCCATGTTTCAATTTTATTTGTGCATCTGCCCCATAATAATGTCGGGGTGAAGATCTTCCAAGATTGGATGTTGCAGAATCAACAGTATAAATATTATCTCCATTCGGCGCTTTACCCATTTCGTACACATATTTAGTTCCGTTCTTCCAACCACCTCTAAGGAAAGATACACCTCCGGTCAACTCAATATGGTCAAATAAATAAGGTTTAATAAACAGCCGGGAAATAAGGTCTTTATGACTGTCGAAATCAGTGGTGCCAGAAAGCCCCTGACCATTAAAAAACCCAACATCAAATTTTATATGTGAAAGCTTATGATTTTTATTTTGTGGTTCAAAAGAAACCATCATCCCAATATCCCTTTCAGAAGGCATGAGTATTTGCGACATCCGGCCTCTTTCCGGTGTTTCCCGAAAGGCAGAAGATAGATTTACTTCGTACCCAAAAGGACGGGCAAATAAGCCGGCGGTTAAAGAAAAATTACTCTTCTTAGTTTCAAAAAGTTTTAAAAACATATCTCTTACAATAACTCCCCTTTCTGTAGCATCAATTTGAAATGAAAAAAGAGCTTTGGGGAATCTAATTGCAGAAGGCAGCAAATAGTCAATTTTTATTCTTGCCCTGCGTAGCATAAATCTGCTGCTGGAAAATTGTGAAAAATTTCCTCCTCCATACGCCGGCGCCCCATCGGCCTGAGCTTTTTGAAATTGAGGCTGGATATACCCTGTAATACGTAAATTTTCAAACCGTTTAATAACCGGCCTGACAGTATCTTTGAGAAAAAATAACGAGTCTATATCAGCCAGATATCTTTGGGAGTAAGAAGTGATTCCAAAAATACTCGTAAAAAGAAGGAATGAAATACGTTTAAAACTCATATGCTTTGCACCAAATATGACACCACTTAAAATTGCTGCAATATAAAGTCTTTGTTATTGAATCATTACCCTAATTTTATTTCTATATTAACAAATCATTAATTCTCCCTACCCTGAACACCCTTCATTAATTCTACCCGGTATTTTCGCAAATCATTCGGCATCAGCCGATATTAAAAACTACGAACTATGGCACTACAATCGTTTTTGAAAATCTTCATGCCGAAGAACAAAATTTTTTATGAGTTATTTGAGAAGGTAGCAGATAATGCTGCTAAAATGGGTTCTATCCTCCGGGATATTGTGGCCGAACCTGATTTCGATAAAAGAGGTGCATTGATATTACAAGTTGAAGATCTTGAACATGCTAATGATGAGTTGACTCATAATATTTTTACAGAGCTGGGCCGCAATTTTATCACTCCTTTTGATAGAGAAGATATTCACTACCTGGCTACCTCATTGGATGATATTGCAGACTACATTTACGCAGCTGCCAAAAAAATAAATTTCTATCGGGTGAACCCCAATGATACCGGTATGCAAAAATTTGCCGAGTTGATTGAGCAGGGTGCCCAGCAGGTAAAAATTGCTGTAACTGAGCTTCGTGACATGAAAAATATGCGGAATATTACAGAGGCGTTGGTAAAAATAAACAGTATTGAAAACCAGGCGGACGATGTGTTTGATTTCAGCATTGAAAAACTATTTGCTACGGAGCCTGATGCAAAAGAAGTAATTAAGAAAAGGGAGATTTACCAGGTAATGGAAATTGTTACCGATAAATGTGAAGATGCAAGCAATGTGATAGAATCTATAATTATTAAATACGCTTAATAATTGTAAATGTGCAAATGTTAGTTTTCGAAAACTGTATTAAATTTTCACATTCACACATTTTCTAACTGACTTCTTATGACAACTTTTCTAATTGTAATTATAGCATTAGCCCTGATATTTGATTATATCAACGGCTTTCATGATGCAGCTAATTCCATAGCCACTATTGTATCTACCAAAGTACTTACTCCTTTTCAAGCAGTATTATGGGCAGCCTTATTTAATTCAGTTGCCTTTTTCATTTTTAAAGATCATGGTGTAGCCGATACAGTAGCTAAAACGGTTAAGCCCGACTGGGTTGGTCCCAATATGATGGTGGTTATTTTTTCCGGACTAATTGCCGCTATTCTCTGGAATCTATTAACCTGGTGGTTGGGCATTCCTTCTTCTTCTTCCCACACATTAATAGGAGGTTTTGCCGGTGCGGCTGTTGCAGCAGGTGGATTTGGTGCGGTAAACTCTCCTATCATTCTTAAAACGGCAGCCTTTATATTTATAGCCCCAATTGTCGGAATGTTAATGGCATTCATTATGTCGCTGTGGTTTCTTAGTTCCTTTAAAAAGGGTTGGACCTCAAAAATATTTTCCATACTGGTACTCATTTTTGTAGCCGTGTTTCTTTACGTTAGTCTTCAAACCGATCCGGCTAAACTTAAATCTGATTACGACTCATATATTTTAAACGTAATCATGTTCTCCAAAAATTTTAAATGGATACTCCTTTCATTCATACTGGTAACAATGGCTGTATTTGCATTGTATCTCAGCAACATGAATGCACACAAAGCCAATGTGTGGTTTAAGAAATTACAGTTGATCTCCTCTGCTGCTTTTAGTATTGGACATGGTGGTAATGATGCACAAAAAGTAATGGGCATTATAACAGCAGCCCTGATTGCAGGCGGAAGTATTACAAATATTAGTGAAATGCCGAATTGGGTGCCTATTTCCTGTTATGCAGCTATTGGTTTGGGAACCATGAGTGGTGGATGGAAGATTGTAAAAACAATGGGAACTAAGATTACAAAAGTTACTCCTTTTGAAGGGGTAGCAGCAGAAACTGCAGGTGCTCTTACTTTGTTTATAACAGAAGCATTAAAAATACCAGTTAGCACTACTCATACAATTACAGGTGCTATTATGGGTGTAGGGGCTACCAAAAGATTGTCTGCTGTAAGATGGGGTGTAACGGTGAGCCTTTTATGGGCATGGATACTTACCATTCCTATTAGCGGGTTATTGGCAGCAGGTATATACTATATTGCCATTCTCTTTTAAATCAATCAACTTTATTAAAATAAAAATCCTGACTTTTGTCGGGATTTTTTATGGGTAAAATATTAGTAACAGGTGGCTGCGGCTACATCGGATCACACACTATAGTAAACTTAATTGAGCATGGATATGATGTTATTTCAGTAGATAACAACTCCCGTTCAAATCCCATTATATTAAAAGGTGTTGAACAGATAACGGGCAAGAAAATAAAAACCTACAAAGTAGATCTCTGCAATTTTGATGATACGTTTGCTATTTTTCAGGAGAATGCAGATATAAGTGGCGTAATACATTTTGCAGCATATAAAGCTGTAGGGGAATCAGTGGAAAATCCACTGCTATATTTTGAAAACAATCTTACTTCCTTGATTAACCTGCTTAAATGTGTGCAGGAATTTCATACCCCGCATTTTGTTTTCTCCTCCTCTTGCACCGTGTATGGCAACCCAGATGAAGTACCCGTTACTGAAAACACCCCTTTAAAAACTGCAGAATCTCCTTATGGTTATACCAAGCAAATGGGTGAGCAGATCATCAATGAGTTAGCAAAAAGCTCAGATACGCAATGTATTTTATTACGCTATTTTAATCCTGCCGGAGCACATCCTTCCTCCATCATTGGAGAAATGCCATTAGGAAGACCACAAAATCTTGTTCCTGCAATTACACAAACTGCCATAGGCCGCTTACCCAAAATGATGGTATATGGAAATGATTATGATACCAGGGATGGCTCTTGCATTAGAGACTATATTCATGTTTGCGACTTAGCTTCCGCTCATACTTTATCAATTCAATATTTGGAAGAGTTGAAAAATAGTAGCCAGTGCGAAGTCTTTAATTTAGGGAGTGGAAATGGAATTTCCGTTTTGGAAGCTATAACTGCGTTTGAAAAAATAAGTGGTGTTAAATTGAATTATGAAATTGGTCCCCGAAGACCAGGTGATGTAATAGCAACATTTGCAAATAATAATCTTGCCAAACAAACACTTGGATGGAATCCAAAATTTTCATTGGAAGATATTATGGCCACCGCCTGGAAATGGGAACAACGGTTAAAAGCTGATGAAACTGTTTTTGGAAGCCAGTATGGAGAGTTGAATTAGAGTTGGGAGACTGGAGTCGTTAGTCGGGAGTTAGCGTCCGCACATTTGGAGTTTTCCTATTTTATTTGGGTACTCGCAAATGTCGAGTAGAATTACCGGACGATGAAAAGTGCGACGCAACAGACGATGCTAGTAGTAATTAAGCTGGGCAAATAAAATTATTCCCAAACTCTGCGGCCTCAGCGAACTCTGCGTGATTCTCACTTTTATCATTTGCCTCTTTTATCCTCTTAGCTTACATTTGCCGCACTTAAACAATAAGGCATGCTAAAGGAAATTCAATCGACAGGAAATAAAGATACCCGTAGTGGTTTTGGCGATGGCATTGTGGAAGCAGCCCGCAAAAACGCAAACGTAGTGGCTCTTACTGCCGACCTGGCTGGCTCTTTGAAGCTGAACCAGTTTATGAAAGAGTTTCCAGAACGCTTTATACAAGTAGGAATTGCAGAAGCGAATATGATTGGCATTGCTGCTGGTTTGACCATCGGTGGAAAAATTCCTTTCACTACAACTTTTGCTAACTTTTCTACCGGCAGAGTGTATGATCAAATTCGTCAATCGGTTGCTTATAGTGGCAAGAATGTAAAAATTTGTGCATCGCATGCGGGACTTACATTGGGAGAAGATGGCGCTACGCATCAGATACTAGAAGATATAGGTTTGATGAAGATGTTGCCAGGCATGACGGTAATCGTTCCATGTGATTATGCACAAACAAAAGCTGCCACGGAAGCTATTGCAGAATTTGAAGGACCGGTTTATCTGCGATTTGGTCGCCCGGTTTGGCCAATATTTACTTCCGACAGACCATTTGAAATTGGTAAAGCTCAACAGTTTTCTGAAGGAACAGATGTATCCATTTTTGCCTGTGGCCATTTGGTATGGAATGCTATCCAGGCTGGTGTTATTTTACAGGAAAAAGGAATTAGTGTGGAAGTGATAAATATTCACACCATTAAGCCGTTGGATGAGGAAGCGGTGCTTCAATCAATTCGGAAAACTAAATGTGTAGTAACTGCCGAAGAGCACAATATCATTGGCGGATTGGGTGATGCGATTGCACAATGCGCAGCAAAAAATTTTCCGGTGCCTATTGAATATGTTGGTACAAAAGATACGTTTGGAGAAAGTGGTAAACCAACAGAATTGTTGAAAAAATATGGTTTGGATATTCCTGATATTGTAGTGGCCGCAGAAAAAGCCATTGCAAGAAAAAGTAATCGTTAAAAGTTTGTTTTAAACTAATTGAGCAGGTTCTTCGATTATTGAACCTGCTTTTTTATTTTTAAGAATTGAAAATTATTTTAAACAATTGGGCTTCGCTACATTCTAACCGAACCAAACCCCGGCATTAATGTC
>LNFJ01000107.1 GCA_001464625.1 Bacteroidia bacterium Ga0077558
CTGTTTTATGAATGCGATGCTTTTTTGATACCATGTTATAGCATTTGCTTTGTCACTGGTACGTTCAAATACTTCGGCTAATAATAAAATTGCATCCAAATTGTCGGGCTGCAACTGGTTTACTGTTTGTAAACGGGTTATTGCTTTATCATATTGCCCGGAAATTAACGACCCTCTTGCCAGCATCATCTGTGCATATATATTGGTACTGTCTTTCTCCACCACTTCTCTAATTTTGGTTATTCCTTCCATTGGCATGGCAGAAATATTTCCAAACAGGTAGCAGGCACCAAGCCCTACTTTGGCTGAATCATTATCCGGGTTAATCATCAAAGATCTTTCAAACAAATCCTTGGCCTGTAAAGCTTTCCACTGTCTGCGGTTCGCTACTTCGTCACTTTGCAGGTTGTCCAAAAATAGTTGGGCGGCAAAGGTGAGGGTTTTTTCCGAATTTTCCAATCTGGCGGCTTCGGCCTGGTACCAGGCGTATGGCTCGAAAATTCGGGCAGAATCCGCCCAAAACCGGGCTAATTGATGGTAAACATGAATTTGCTGGTCTTTTACATCGCCCCGGCTGATCGAGTTCTCTAAACTATTTATTCTAACCACTTGCTCAGTAGTTAATTGCTTTTTGGCGAGGTTCAAAATTGTATCAATGGAAACAGCGGCTTCAACAGGGCCATGGTCATGGCCATCATCTGCACTATGCTGCTCAGCCACAATTGTTTTCTTGGTAGGTACAGTTCTTCCAAAAACAAAAATAGCAGCAGTTAGTACCAAAGCTGCACCAATAGTAATCCATTGAGGTTTCTTCACTGTCAAAAAATTTCAGGATGCGAAGTTACCCCAAAGCTGTCTATAAAAATGTAGTAAGAGAAGGTTTATTAAGCATCTTCACCCGGTCCGGCATCAGGTTTTACTTCTTTTAGTTTTTTTACTTCTGCCACAAATTCTTTGGCAGGTTTAAAAGCAGGTATATAATGTTCCGGAATATGTACAGCGATATTTTTCTTGATGTTACGTCCGATTTTAGCAGCTCTCTTTTTGGTAATGAAACTACCAAATCCACGTATGTAGATATTTTCGCCGGCAGAGAGAGTGTCTTTTACCTCTTTAAACATAGTTTCAAGAGTAACAAGCACATCTACCTTGGGTATGCCTGTTTTTTCAGAAATCTGATTTACCAGGTCGGCTTTACAAAATTATATGATAGTCAACTAAATAGGGATAATTTTTTTCATTGAATTTGAGTTTTTTCAGCCCACTTGCCGAGGCTATAAGGCAGAAATGATAGATATTTAGCCGTAAAATCACCTGGAATAAGCACTTGATGAGAAAAAACGACCTGCCCTTAAGCAAAAATAAGTTTGCCCCTATCCTACTAAAGTGGAACAAAGAAAAGAACTCCCGGCAAATGCCCTGGAAGGGAGAAAAAGATCCATACAAGATCTGGCTCAGCGAAATTATATTACAACAAACAAGAGTAGAGCAGGGATTGAGCTATTATAACAACTTCATTAAAGCATTTCCAGACATCCATAAACTGGCAAAAGCACCGGATGAAAAGGTCTTTAAACTTTGGGAAGGGCTAGGTTACTATACAAGATGCAGAAACCTGCTAGCAACAGCCAGGTTTATTTCAAAAGAATTAAAAGGAAAATTTCCCGGTGATTATGAAAATATAAGATCATTAAAAGGAATTGGCCCTTATACCGCAGCAGCTATTTCTTCATTTGCCTTTAATCTGCCACATGCAGTGGTAGATGGGAATGTGTTTCGGGTATTGGCAAGAGTTTTTGGTATTGACACAGCCACTGATACAACAGAAGGAAAAAAACTTTTTACTTCGCTGGCCGATGAATTGCTTGATAAAAAACAACCAGGTTTATATAACCAGGCAATTATGGATTTTGGGGCTGTTATCTGTAAACCTGCTGTTCCATTATGTACAACCTGTGTTTTCAGAAAGAACTGCGTCGCTTTTCTATCCAACAGAATAAATGAGTTGCCGGTAAAAGAAAAGAAAATCACTATAAAAAAACGCTGGTTTTATTATTTGTTATTGGAGTATAAAAATCAAATAGCTATTGAGCAACGAACCACTAAAGATATTTGGCAGGACCTTTATCAATTTCCGCTTATTGAAACCAGTACTGATGCAGTACTAAAAAATATTTTGCAACTAGCAACAAATAAAAAATGGTTGGATAAAAATGAATATGAAATTACCTCGGTTTCTCCGCTATTTAAACAACAACTTTCTCATCAGCTAATAGCCGGACAATTTATCCGCATAAAGCTAAAAAGGCAACCACCAGACAATAACGGCTGGGAATGGGTGACAAAAAGAAAAATTGCCAAATATGCTTTCCCGCAATTCATCAACCAATACCTGAAAGAGAAGGCAGGCCAGCAGAGCTTATTTTGATGTTAATTAATCCCTCATGGTTTAATTTTTGTTGTTTCCCTATAAAAAACGAATTAACTTTAAAAAGCATTAGTAGCCCCGGAGTGATTTATTAATTCTAAAGAATAAATATATGAGAGGCGTAAACAGAGTAATGCTTATTGGCAACCTGGGTAAAGACCCTGATGTGCAACACCTGGAAGGAAACATCGCAGTAGCTAAATTTCCGCTGGCCACCACAGAAACATTTAAAGATCGCACAGGTAAATTGGTATCGCAAACAGAGTGGCATACTGTTGTACTTTGGCGGGGCCTGGCAGAACTAGCTCAGAAATACCTGCACAAGAGCAGCCTTGTATATATAGAGGGAAGGCTGCGTACCCGTAATTGGGATGATAAAGATGGTAATCGAAAATTTGCTACCGAAGTAGTAGGCGAAAACCTGATTATGCTTGACAAAAGAATGGATGGCAGTGCAACGGGAGGCGAAGGCAGTGGTATTGAAGGCATGGGTGGTGATATGCCAATGGGAGACCCTTCGGAAAGCCTTCCTTTTTAATAGTGTACTTTAAAAACAATAACTTTGTTTGATAACAGGGCAGGCCTCATGACCTGCCTTTTTTGATAATAAAAATCCCTTGCTTTGGAAAGTCATTCGGTACTTATTTCCATATTCAATAATATCTCTTACTATTTCCTCGCCATTAATACGCAAGGCACAACTTTCTTAGCTGTTTCGCTGGGAGTTTTATTGTTGCTCACCTTCACTATTTCTGGTGCAGAAGTGGCATTGTTTTCTCTCAACAATAAAGATGTAAATATGCTGAAAACAAAACAGCATTCATCAGCTAAGCGAATAGTAACATTGTTAGAGGAATCAAAGGAAGTATATGCTTCACTATTGATTGCGGGCACTTTTGTTAACATCAGCATTATCATTTTGGCTAACTATTTACTGACCCAGCTTATCTCATTCGGGAAAATGGGAACTATTGTAGAGGTACTAGTCAAAGTAATTACCATTGCATTTGTGCTAATTTTCTTTGGAAAAATTTTACCCAAGGTTTGGGCTACACAGCATAACCTTCGTTTTGCTTACGGGTCATCGTTTATAGTGGAAGCATTGCATTTATTATTACGTCGTATTAGCAAATGGATTGTTTCACTGGCAGACGGTATCGGTAAAAGAGTTGGTGCAGAAAGAACAGATGCAATGAGTATGCAGGAGTTGGATGAAGCAATAGATATTAAAACAGATGAAGAAGCTTCTCTGGAGGAGAAAAATATAATGAAGGGAATTGTAAAGTTTGGGAATATTTCAGTGAAGCAGGTAATGAAGAGCCGGTTAGATGTAAGCGGCGTTGACTATAATTCCTCGTTTGGAGACTTGATTAAAAGTGTAGAAGAATTGCACTATTCCAGATTACCGGTGTATAAAGGAAGTTTGGATGAAGTAGCAGGCATTATTAATACCAAAGACCTGATTGCTCATCTCAGCGAAGCAGATGATTATGATTGGCATTCATTAATGCGGCAGCCTTATTTTGTGCCAGAACCCAAATTGATTGAAGATTTATTAAAAGATTTTCAACAAAAAAGAATTCATTTTGCAATTGTAGTAGATGAGTTTGGCGGCACCAGCGGTATTGTAACCATGGAAGATATTTTAGAGGAAGTGATCGGTGAAATAAAAGATGAGTTTGATGAAGAGGAAAGTGGTAACAGAAAGATCGACGATGATAATTTTATTTTTGAAGGGAAGACAATGATTCATGATATGTGTAAGATCATGCACCTGCCAAGGGATACGTTTGATAAAGTGAGGGGAGAAAGTGAGTCGTTGGCAGGATTGGTATTAGAACTGGCGGGAGAATTTCCCGTAGTAAATTCAATAACACCTAGCGGCGATTTTGAATTTACTGTTCTCCAGGCAGATAATAACAGGATACAACAGGTAAAAGTGTCGATAACCCGGAATTAATTACAGCAATGAAAAAAAACACAGCAAGGGCCATAATTTTTCTTCTTTCTTTTTCTGTTTATTTGCTTGCTTGCAACAGTGACTACTCTGTTGGGAAAAAGAAAGGGTATTTTCATATTGATTTTCCAGAAAAGAAATACCAGCTATTTAACCAACCAGGTTACCCTTATGTTTTTGAGTATCCTGTGTATGCAACAGTAAGTAAAGACACTACCTTCTTTGAAGATAAGGCCGGTGATTGGTGGATTAACATCGATGTACCACAATTTGCCAGCAGGATTTATATCAGCTATAAACCAATAAAAGGACAAGCCAGTTTTGATTCCTTGGTAAAAGATGGCTTTAAAATGGCATATAAAAAGCATGTGGATGTATCAACCGGTATTGAAGAAAGCCGCATCCAAACACCAAACAAAGTAGAAGGAATTTATTTTGACCTCGGAGGGAATACTGCTACTGCCAACCAGTTTTTTTTGACGGACTCTACCAAACACTTTCTCCGTGGCGCACTTTATTTCGATGCAACACCCAATGCCGATTCGTTGAGCATTGTAAATGATTTTTTGAAAAAAGATTTACAGCATTTAATTAATACAATGCGCTGGAAAAAATAATCCCGGCAGGGGTACGCCGCCGGGATGGAACACACATAGACACACTGGAAATTTTTTATTCTTTTTCTTTTTTAGTATCAGTCTTTGCGGTAGTAATTGTTACTTCCTCTACATCATATTTCATGGGTGCACGGCTGAATATTTTAGTGCTTAATTTTTTTCTTTTTACTTTTAGTTTATGCTCTTTAGTAGGTGTAACAGTAACAGTCGCTTCTTCAATTTTTTTACTATCGCCGGTTGACATCAGGTCTTCCTCCGAAATTGGTTTTATCGGTGTAAATTTTTCTGAAGCAGGATAGCCAACAGTTTCATCTTTCTTTACCTGCCTCTTTTTTGTAATGGAGGTTTTTGATGTTTTACCCGGTTCGATAACTACAGAGACATCTTTTTTCTCAACTACAATTTCAGGAACTGGTTCCGTTTCTTTTTCTTCAACATACATGTTGGTAAACTCTTTTTTATGACTTGTTTGTTTGTAATCAACAAAGCCATAAATACTGGCACCAATCATTAACGAGGCGCCGACGTACAATACAGATTTCATGGTTAACTAATTTGCCCCAAACCCCTAAAGGGGCTTTAGAGCCCTAGAGATATGAGTGGTTTATAAATAAAAAATAGAACTATAAAGAACTTTAGTGCTCTTAGTCTTAGATAGTAAATGATTTTAAATAGTTCCGGCTTTGCCTGTAAATAACCCATTCAGCAAACAACATATTTCCGATCACACTGATCCAGAGCGACAGTTCGTAATTTTCTAGATGGCCCCAATCAAGCAGGTAAAAAATAATATGATACACCCGGAATGTAACAGCTGTCATCGCCATTGCATAACTGCGGATCATCCATACCTTATGCGCTACTATATTTCTTTTATGAATGGTCGTTAATCCATACAAGGTTGTAACAAACCACCACCCAGCCATAAACATGAACAACGATCTTTCCCAAATACTGCCTTTGGCAAAGAATGACATATACAGTCCTGTAGGTGCACCAAGAAATAACACTACGGCCACATAAATTTTCCCCGAAATACGGTGAATGGCTTTCGACTTTTTAAGAATATATCTGGAGAATTGGATAAGGGCTGCTCCAATACAAAGTGCTCCTGCAGCAATATGGATATAGAAACAGGCATTGTAAAAATTGCTTTGGAATAAAAAACTTCTTTCTACTATAAAGTCAAACTCCTTGCTAAAAGAAAAATAAGGAATGGTGTTATAAATAAGTAATAGGCTAAATCCGATGACCGGCACCCAAAAAAGCATCTGGAAAAAAACCTTTGCACTCTTTTGGAAAGTGATAATTCTCGTATTTGGCATAGTCTGGTTTGTGATATTATCTTGATGCCGTGTAGAAAAAGTATCCATAAAAAGCCGCTGTTAGATATTTGTTAATTGAATTTTACTACTGCCAAAATCTTTATTAATTTCAGGGTTAACAGATCGCTTATGAGCCTATACCGTAATATTTCACTGTTAATTATTAACCTATTTGCCTGTGCTGTAGTTTTTTCACAGGAAGCTGCGGCAGTAGATTCAATAAAAAGTGCTTTGGCAAAAGCAACTACCATGTACGAAAAGGTGGCAGGGCTAGACGAGCTGAGCCGTACATTGATGAATGTAAACCCCAAAGAAGCAGATGAATATGGAAGAAAGCTAATATCAGTTGCAGAAGAATCAAGGGAAAGAAAACTGATGTTTAAGGCATACTTATCCAATGGTATCAGATACACTTACCTGGCTAATCAGAAAACATATTCTGATAAAGCAATTGAATTTTATAATAAAGCATTGGAGCTGGCCCGCCAAAATAAAATGGAGGATGAAGTTGGTATTGCTCAATTACACCTCTCTGGTATTTATCTGATGATACCCGATAATGAAAAAGCATTGTTTTACGCTACTCAGGCTTTTTCGCTTATTTCTACGCTTAGAAATGACAGCCTCCGTGCAGAATCACATAATACTTATGGCCAGGTATATATGGTCCGAAATGAAAAAATACTGGCACTCCGTAATTTTTTAAGTGCTCTTAGAATTGGGGAATCTATCAAGAACTATGCATTAGTTCGTAACTGTTACTTGTACTTATCTTCTTTTTACAGCTCCATAGAAGATTATGATAAGGCTATTGACTACATGGTTTTGGCTTACCAAAAACTAGATGCTACCGGGGAGAAAAATGCCCCTTATCAAAAAGTAATATATACCAATAATCTGGGCAACCTGTTTTCTTACAAGAAAAATTATGATATAGCTATTGACTATTTTGAAAAGTCAATCCGAATGGCGGATTCATTAAAATTTTCTAACCTAAAAATACCCGGCTATGTTAGTCTTTTAAATCAGTATTTGCGGAGAGATGAGCCTGCGAAAGCATTAAGTTATCTGAATTCCCCCTCCGGTACCAGTTTAAAAGCGTACCTGAGTAATTTTGGCATGGCCCCCATTATTGACCAGGCCTATGGAGTTATATATACTGAACTCGGCCAATTCGATTCTGCAGGTATTTATCTTAATAAAGCAAGGCCAATGTTTGAAAATAACACCAACGGTAATAATCAGGTTGGATTTTACGCACAACTAGCTTCTTTTTATAAAAAATCAGGGGATATAAAAAGGGCAATCGAATATTATCTTAAAGTGAAAGAAATAAGTGCGAAGAATGGTTTACTTGAGAATATCAAAAAATCCTCACAGTACCTGGATACATTGTACACACAAACTGGTAATACTGCAATGGCCGGAAAATATAATGCTATTTATTATCAGTATAAAGACAGTATTGAAACGCTGAAAAGGGAAAAAGAACTTACACAGGTAGAAGCCGATGACGAGCAGCAAAGGCAGGAGAATTTAGCCAAAGAAGCTGATGAAATAAAACGACGAAGAAACAATATACAATATCTGGGAATTGTTATCGGTATTATCGGGTTATTTATAGCATTGGTAGTATTAGGTATGTTTAAAGTTTCGGCAGGAGTGATAAAGGCCATAGGCTTTTTTGTCTTTATTATGTTGTTCGAATTTGTTTTTTTGGTATTTAAGAAAAATATATATTCTCTTACGAATGGAGAGCCTTGGAAAGATCTTGCTTTTATGATTGCACTAGCTGCTTTACTGATACCCCTGCATCATTGGTTGGAACACCAGGTTTTACACTACCTTACATCACACAACAGGCTTACATCGGCGGGCCATCATATAAAAAATAAAATTTTCCGAAGAACAAAAACAGAGTAGCAAAACGTAGGCGTTACCTTTACAAAAAGTAGACGGTGATAGTAATAGATAATATATTAATAACAGAGGATGTGGTGGATAAGCAGTTTGTTTGCGACCTTGGAAAATGTAAAGGAGGTTGTTGTGAAGATGGTGCAGCCGGTGCGCCGCTTGATAAAGAAGAACTAAAGATTATTACTGATTTATACGAAAAGGTAAAGCCATATCTTACAAAGGATGCGATTGTTGAAATTGAAAGAAAAGGCTTTTATGTGTACGATAAAGAGTTTGAATGGGTAACACCAACGTTGGATAATGATAAAGAAATATGTGTGTATGGAATTCGGGGGGAGAATGGAATTATCAAATGTGCTTTTGAGCAAGCATACAATGATGGAATTATTCCATGGAAGAAGCCGATCAGCTGTCACCTGTATCCCATCATTGCAAAAAAAGGAAAGCATGGAGATTATGAAAGAGTGAACTATGAACCGAGAGAGCAAATGTGCAGTCCCGCTTGTGCATTAGGTGAGAAACTGAAAGTGCCAGTTTATCAATTTTTGAAAGAACCTATAATAAGAAAGTACGGAGAAGAGTTTTATAACGCCTTAGATACAATTGCAAAAGGGGAGTGGGAAGAGATGAAGGATTTTAAAGAATGATCAATAAGTAAAAGTGAAAGAAACAGTTACAAACTTTATAGCGAAGAGTACTATCAAAGCTGCCGATAAAGAACATCGTCGAAAAATCAATTTTAATATTGGTAAGTACAATGCTGTTGTGCCGCAAGGGAAACAACAGTTTTTTGATATTAACCTGGCTAGAGAAAGAGCTAAGAATATAAAATGGAAGGCTATTGAATCGCTGGATGTACAATTAGAAACATTTGAGGCAGCCATTACCAAAAGAGGAGCAAAAGTTATTTGGGCAGAAGATGCGCAACAGGCTTTAGATGCCATTAAGAAAATTTGCGATGAAAAAAATTGCAAAACATTGGTGAAGAGCAAGAGTATGGTTACGGAAGAAATTCACCTGAATGATTTTTTGGAAAAGAATGGAATAGAAAGTGTAGAAACCGATCTGGGAGAATATATACAGCAATTGGATGGCGAGCCGCCTTACCATATAGTTACACCAGCCATGCATAAAAGCAAGGAAGATGTAGCCAAACTGTTTGCAGAAAAGCTGGGAACAGATCCAAAGGCAACACCAGAGCAATTGACATTAGTAGCCAGAGATATTTTACGGGAGAAATATATACAAGCAGAAGTGGGAGTGACAGGTGCCAATTTTATTATCTCAGATATTGGTGGAATAGCGGTTACGGAAAATGAAGGTAATGCGAGACTAAGTTGCTCTATGCCAAAAACACATATTGTAATTGCAGGAATAGAAAAAGTAATTCCTTCGATGACGGATTTGGCTTTGTTCTGGCCGCTGCTCTCCACATTTGGTACAGGACAACGAATTACGGTTTACAATACAATAATTACAGGTCCAAAGCAGTCCAACGAGATTGATGGACCGGAAGACATGTATGTGATATTGCTGGATAATGGACGTACCAATATTCTGGCTAATGAAAAACAAAGAGAGAGTTTGTATTGCATTCGATGCGGTGCTTGCTTGAATGCTTGCCCTGTTTATAAAAACATTGGCGGTCATGCTTATGCTGCTACTTACAGCGGACCAATAGGTTCTGTTATTACTCCACACTTAAAAGATATGGGTGAGTGGAAGCACCTGAGTTATGCTTCTTCTTTATGTGGTAACTGCACAGAAGTGTGTGCAGTGAAAATAAATCTCCACGAACTATTGTTGGAAAACAGGCATGAAGCTGTGGAAGAAGGTCATGCTTCATTTGGTGAAAAAATGGCCTGGAAAATGTGGAAGCAGGGAATGTTGCGTCGTAAATGGATGAACATGGCCAATGGTACTATTAAAAACTGGGTGGTAAACAGTATGGTAAAAGGCTGGCAGGAGCACCGTGGCAAAATGGAGTTCCCCAAAAAATCATTCAATGAATTGTGGAAGGAGAAAAACGGTAACAGATAGTTATCTTTAGTTGGTGATTTTTTTTGTAAATACAATAACGCATCGTTTAAAGTATATCGCTGATTTTATCGGGCAGCAAATTATTGGTAAGTCATTTGATATAACGGACAGTCAAGATAAATTTATTGGTTCTGTTGGCGCAAAAATTAATTATAGTAACCAGCCGATTGCTCCTGATGAATTTTGGATAAAACCTGCTCCACTTCTTTTTGAAACAGATATCCACCCACAGCAAATTGACTGCTTTGAAGTAAACGGTTATAAAGCTTTTTTTAAAACAGAAGGTGATTTTTCTTTTGATTTTTTTGCTGCTTCATTTTTTTTGCTGAGCCGATATGAAGAATACCTGCCGCATGAAAAAGACATTTATGGCCGCTATGCACATGAAAACTCATTGGCATTTAGAGAAGGATTTTTAAATCTTCCAATAATTAATAGCTGGCTTCGAGACTTTATTGAAAGTTTGCAAGTAACGTTTCCCAACTTCAAACCAAGAACTCCGAACTTCGAATTTTTGCCAACATATGATATTGACGAAGCTTTTTCTTATAAGCACAAAGAGTGGTGGCGAAGTGCTGGCGCAACAATAAAAGATTTGTTGAAAGGAAAGTTTGAAAAGTTTGCGTTAAGAAGAAAAGTATTAAATAATAGAATTGCAGACCCCTTTGATTCTTATAGCTGGATCGATGATCTGCACAGGCCTCATCAATTAAAGCCAAGATATTTTTTTCTTGTAGCAAAAAATACAGGCAAGTACGATAGAAATATCTTGCCTTCCGAAATCGCAGTACAAACTATTATAAAACAGCATGCTGAAAAATATGCTGTTGGTGTACATCCATCATGGCTGAGTGGTGATGATCCTTCCTTGATAAAAGAGGAAAAGGAACGAATTGAACATATCACTACAACAAAAGTCACTTCATCCCGCCAGCATTATATACGATTTACATTGCCGCAAACTTTTCGCCAGTTAATTGATGCTGGTATTAAAGAAGATTTCTCTATGGGCTATGGAAGTATCAACGGTTTTCGGGCTTCTGTTGCTTCACCATTTTATTGGTATGATCTGGAAAAAGAAGTAGCTACCAATTTGCTTTTATATCCTTTTTGCTATATGGAAGCTAATTCTTTTTATGAACAAAAATTTTCTCCTGCAGAGGCTTTGGAAGAGATCCGTCATTATTATAATGCAGTAAAAGCTGTTGATGGAACACTAATTACTATCTGGCATAATACATTCTTGGGAACGGATGAAAAGTTTAAGGGATGGAGAGAAGTGTACAGGCAGTTTGTAGAAGAAATTGTTATGTAAGTTAGATTCCTTCCGCTTCTGGCTGCTCTGGTGGCGGCACTGCTTTAAATGCTTTGTTCACTAAATATATTCCGAGCAAAGTTACTAACCCACCAATGGTAATAAAAATGGTAATTTTTTCATTGAAAATTAACCAGCCACATAAAACAGCGACCATTGGATTTACATAAGCATAAATAGAAACTTGCTCTGTTGGTAAATTTTGCAAAGCATATAAGTAGCAGATGAATGCAATCAGCGAACCGAAAATTACGAGATAAGCAATGGCAGCCCATGATTGCCACGGAATAGCAGCTAAGGGAATAGCTCTGCCTGTTGCTGATGAAAAACCATACAAAGCAAATCCGCTGATTATCATTTGCAAACCAAGACTGAAGTAGGGATTAAAATTTAAGGCTTGTTTTTTTGTGTATAAGGTAGCAAAAGCCCATGTCCAAGTAGCAACGACGGAAAATAAAATTCCTATTTGAAATTTCGGATTAAGGAAATCATTGAGGTGGTCGTAAAAAATAACACATACGCCACCAAATCCCAATAATAAACCAATGATTGCTTTGGTTGGCATTTTTTCTTTGGATATAAAAAGACCGATCACTACTATCCATAATGGAAAAATTGCGCCGATGATAGCTCCAAGCCCCGCAGAAATATCATATTGCAATGCCAATGTACTAAGGCCGTTGCTCATAATAAAATTCAGAAAACTTAAAACAAGAATGGGGATCCATTCTTTTCCTTTAGGCAATGTTGCTTTTTTATAAAGAAAGAAAGCAACATAACAGGTACCGCCAATTAATTGTCTGATTGCTGCCATCTGTAATGCATCGGGAACATGTTTTACTCCTTCTTTGGAAGCGATCCAGGTGGTACCCCATAAAACACAAACCAATGCTAAGGCAAACAATGCTTTTGACCTTGCCCCTTTTTTATTGATGGTAAGCGGATTGAATACGGACAACTTTTTTAAGTAGTCCGTCGAAGTGGTTATAATGGTTTTATGGAAGTCGAAAATGTTCATGCCCTCTAAATCACCCCAAAGGGAGACTATATAGTTTTACAGTTAGTGTTTAAAATGCCGTAACCCTGTTATCACCATTGCCAGGTTATTCGCTTTGCAATATTCAATGGAATCATTATCTCTTATAGAACCGCCTGGTTGAATAAAAGCAGAAATACCTGCCTCATATCCCAGTTGCACACAATCGTTAAAAGGAAAGAATGCATCGCTGGCCATTACGGCACCTGTTAAATCGAACTTGAATTGCTTTGCTTTTTCTAATGCCTGTCGTAGTGAATCAATACGACTTGTTTGTCCGCATCCTTTTCCAACCAGTTGTTTATTTTTTACCAGTGCAATTGCATTCGATTTTAAATGCTTGCAAACAATATTGGCAAACGTTAAATCATCTTTTTCCGCCTGTGTTGTTTCTCTTGCTCCCGTTTCTTTCCATTCAGCAAAATTTCCTTTGTCGATGCCTTGCACTAATACACCGTTCAATACAGATTTGTATTGCTCTTTATTTTCCGGTTGCGATTTCAATGTCAGCAAAATTCTATTCTTCTTCGATTTTAGAATTGTCAACGCCTCTTCATCAAATGCAGGAGCAATTAATACTTCAAAGAAAATTTCATTGATGGCATCAGCAGTAGCTTTATCAATAGTGCCGTTGCAAACTAGTACACCACCAAAAGCACTTTCATTATCACCGGCCAGTGCTGCATCCCAACTTTCTTTTACGGTTGGTCGTTGCGCCACACCGCATACATTAGTATGCTTAATAATGGCAAAGGTTGTGCTGTTGAATTCTTTTATCAATTGCATTGCTGCATCCACATCTACCAAATTATTATAGGAAAGCTCTTTGCCGTTTAATTGATTGAAGAGTTTATTTAAATCGCCATAAAATATGCCTGACTGGTGAGGGTTTTCACCATATCGCATTGCTTTTGGATTGGTGATTGATTCCAAAAAGAATAATGACTCAGAGGAACCTGCCTGTCCGGTAGGCAGGTTGAAATATTTGGCGATTGCTACATCATAATGTGCTACTACTTCAAACGCTTTTGCAGCAAATGCTTTTCGTTGTTCTAAGGTTGTCTCAGCTTGCTGCTCTTTCAACAATTTTTCCAATGCGGCATACTCTTTTTTTGCAGCAATTACCACTACATCTTTAAAATTTTTAGCAGCACCTCTTATCATAGAAGGTCCGCCGATATCTATTTTTTCAATAATTGCTTTTTCATCGGTAGTTGTTGCTACCGTTTCTTCAAACGGATAGAGATCTACAATTACCAGATCAATTTCCGGAATATTGTATTGCTTCATTTCCTCCACATGTTGTGCATCATCCCGTTTGCCCAATATACCGCCAAATACAGAAGGATGTAATGTCTTCACCCGTCCACCCAATATTGATGGATAAGTGGTGAGGTCTTCTACAGGAATTACTTTTATACCCAGGTTTTCAATAAAAGTTTGGGTGCCGCCGGTGCTGTAGATGGCTACACCTTGTTCCGATAATAATTGTACAATGTTTTCGAGTCCGTCTTTATAAAAAACAGAAATAAGTGCCGATTGAATCTTTTTGTTCATAAAAATGTGGTGTTGAAGGCAGGCAAATCGTTGGGAAGTCGCAAAGGTAAGTGTCTGCGGTTTCTTTGCAAAAGAGGCTTTTTTCGAGAGTGGAAATATTATTCAATCCCCATTACAAAAGCCCCTTTCGTTGTCACATCATGCCAGGGAATTTTCAATGAGTCACAATCTTTTTTCCAGTAATTCGCTTTCCAGGCGGGAACAGAACCATCGAACACCACCTGCTTTATATCTAATGAAGCAGCTAGCTTTTTCATATAGATTTTCGGATTCTTTGAAATAACAAGAAGATCAATAGTGGGTTTTATTTCTTCCATAGCAAATGCTATGGAAGAGTCAAGTAATAAGATGCGTTTACCGTGATAGTCAATGTAATTATCAGTAGCTCGTAGGTTACTCAACGTATGCGTTTCTTTTATCCGGAAAAGTATTCTTGCAGGCTTCAGATGAAAATTGCGGGCAAAATCATCAGCCAGCAATGTTGAATCGCCAACAAACTTGTAGTCTCTGCCATTTATAAAATCAATAGCTGCTTTTTGTGGCACATTATACACTACCACTTTTTGTTGCTGGTTGCTTTTTATAAAGGAGTAGGACCGCAAGCCAATAAAACCCAACAACGAAAAAAGTCCCAACTTAAATCCGGCTGTTGATTTATCCATTAACCAGCGACTGATACCTGCTGCACAAAGTACCAGTAAGATTGCCTGAATAATATTTATCTGTAATCCATCCCATAAAGAAAATTTTATTACTTCTATTCTTTCAATATAACTGTTCATGAGCCAGATAAGCCATTCAAGCACTTTGCCAACCAGTGTTGCTAGTGCAGGAATAAAGAATATTACACAAAGAAAAATTTCACCTAGGAGAATAATACTTGACAATGGAACTGCAACAAAATTGGTTATAAAGAATAAATTAGGGAATTGGTGAAAATGATAAATGCTTAATGGGACGGTCAATATTTGTGCAGCCAATGTAACAGCATTGAGCTTCCAGATAAAATCCAATGCTTTGTTTTTTATATAGAACCAATTGTAAATTGGTCGCATAAATATGATGATGCTTAGAACAGCTGCATATGATAATTGAAAGCCAACATCCCATAGCCAATACGGATTTATACAAAGCAGAATAAATGCTGAAACCGCCATTGTGTTGTAAATAGAAGATCTTCTTGACAGGGATTCACCCAATACAATACAGGTAAACATAACAGCAGATCGAAGAATGGAAGGCTGTGCTCCGGCTAGTAAACTAAACAGCCATAACCCGGTAATTATAATAACCGGGCTTAACCATCTTGTATTTTTATTTTTCTTTAGAGGTTTGCATAAAATGGAAAGCAACCAATAAATTAAGCCAAGATGCAAGCCAGATATAGCAATAATGTGAACTACGCCGGTATTAGTATAAGATTGTACCAACGATTGCTCCAGGTCATCTTTATACCCGATCAACAAAGCTTCCGCTAATCCTAATTCTTTCTCACCTTTAATATTGGTGCGAAGAATGTTCAGCACCCATTCCCTCGCAGCATAAATAAAATTTTTGAAGGCGGTTTGTTTCTTGCCTCCCAGTATTTCAAATTCCCCTGGCTTTAAGTATACCTGGTGGGTTATTTCTTGAAAAAGGCAATACCGTTTATAATCAAAGCCTCCCGGATTTCCGGAGTTTTTTATTTCCTGCAAGGGCTTCTTTAATAGAACCTGCGAGCCGTAATCTAATTTGAGTAAAGAGTCTTTTTTAAAATACAGGATAATCTTTCCTGTTACAGCTTTGGCCTCGCCATTTTGTATTAAGTAACTGACGCTTGCAGTTGCTTTTATGGATTTTGTTTTTTCTACCGGTGGCTCATCCAATGTAACAATAATACCATTGTTGGGTTGGTAGAAATTGCCGAGCCATTGCTTATCATTTCTTATATCTCTATCAGCAGCTAACAAAGCACCCAACGAAAAGCCGATTAGGCTTATGAAAATACCATTCAGATATGCGTATCGGTATTGCTTAAAGAAGGGAAGCAAAAAAAACAGGATGATAATTAGCATTGTTACCCCTGCAACAATCCACCAGGTAGCAGCATTTAACCGGCCGTGCCATTGTAAAACAATTCCGGCAATCATTGCCAGTAATAGTTTTATAAATGGAATTTTTTTCCAAAGATGGATGCTACTAAAAGCCATGCTGAAAAGTTACTGCAGCAGTGGCTTTTAAAAAATACCACTTTCAGGTATATTCTGTCTTTAGCTCAGCATTTTATTCAGGTAAGCTATCTGGCCAAGGTGGTAGATATTATGCTCGATCATGCCGTTTAGCAAAAAGCGAAAATCGTATTTACGGTAATCCACGATCTCATTTAAAAATTCATCTTCATTTTTCTGTAGGAGGGTAGTTATCTTTTTATGTATGCTTTTGAATTCTTTTAGACCTTTTTTCCAGTTATGTTGTTTCGGATCTATTTTCCGCCAATCGAGTTCTTTGGCTGCTTTCAAATCGCTGATGGTATCTTTCTCTAATCTTTTTAAAGCGAAATCTGCCCAGGTAATCATGTGATATAATAATTCAATTAAAGAATGCGGTGCATCAGTTGTTTTTTCAAATGCATTTGCTGGCTCTACTTCATCCATAATTTCAAATACCGCCCGGCCAAACCAGGGTTCACCGCTATTTACAGTTTCCATCCGGCTGATAATGGATTGAATTTCTTTATTCATGCTTTGAATTGTAAAAATTGAATCAGGACAAACTACTTTCTTTTACTTTTTGTTCAACGTATTGGCGGTAGGATATACGCCTGATTTTACTGGTAAGCCATCCGGGGTAATTAAAAATGGCAAACGATTGTTGCTGTACATTGTCTTCTTTGTTTTGTATAAATACCTCCAATGCTTTTTTGTATTCTTCTATTTTACTTTTTGCATCTTTCATATAAAAAGTTCGGCGGAGGCATTGCACCAAAGCTGTTTCAAAAGGATGCTTCTTTTTTCGTTTATAAAAATAAGTGTACGTAGAGCGGTACTGTGCATCAAAAATTCTTGCATTGTTCAGGCTGTATGCAATTAGCAAAAGTAAAACTTGTGCAACAGCAGAATGTTCTTCCCTTGTACCATCTTTAAAATATATAGCACCCCTCTTTGTGAAATATAATGCATCGTCATATTGCTCTAATACAAAACTGGCAATACCCAGCGACAGACTAACTGTTCTGTTCAGTTCTGCATTCAAAACAGGCTCCCATAACCGGTATTTTGTTTTCATAGATTTTACCAGCTTCTCAACGTCTTTATACCGGGCTGTTTTATTATACACTTTATTCAATGCCAGGTATTTTACAGCTTCAAAATTTGCCCGTTGTGTTTTATCCTGAAGCTGATTGTTGATAGTAAGATTAAATACGTCTTCTACATACTCATAGGAGCCATGCAAAGTGCCTGCATAGTTTATCATATATAGCAGCTCAATATAATGTTCGCCATGTGTTTCTATAAAGGAGGGATTTTTTTCCCAGTCTTTTAATGCTTGCTGTAATAATTGAAATGAACCCGGAATATCGTTTAGCAGGTAAAGCAGTGTGGCCTTACTTAAATGAAAGTAATGCCGGAGCCAAAAGGATTTTGTATCAAGTGCAGAGCTATAGTCGTCTACCTGCTGCAAGAGTGCTTTAGTTTTTTCTTTTAGGCCTTTATCAAGGTCGAAATGCGCTGTTCTTTTTAGTATCAATACTTCGGCATAAATATCCCGTAAAGTAATAAGACCCGCATATTGTGTATGTGTGATCAAATGACCTTTAAAAATAGAGTGCATCTCATTGTAGCTGATATGAACACTACTTGATAAAATCATTTTTTCATACTCTGCCTTTAATAAGTTAAGTATCGCATACGACTCGGTTTGCCGGGCTTTTGCTACTGCTTTTTTCCAAACACTATGGGCTTCGGCCAGTAATCCTTTTTTTCTGTACACTCTGATCAGCAACATTTGTTTATAAATCGAATGACCGACACTGTTGCGGCTATCGTATTCTACAATTGCATCACTAATAAGCTGTAGCAGGTAATGTTTTTGCGAGGCGATGTTTTTTTTGGTGAGTTGCTGAGTAAATTTTTTAAGTATTGTTTCTTCGTTATAATTTTTTTGTATAGCGATTGCATTAAATAGTTTTATATAAAGTGCCTGGCTGCCAGCTCCAACAAAGTTGCGTTTAAAAAAAAGCTTTTCACTACTGCTTAATGAATGAATCAAACGCCACAAAAAGTCAGAAGAATTATTCATACCTGAAATTAGGTTATGAAAATAAGATTTTTTCCAATGATATGAACTAAATAAATAGGTATCGGTTGTTTTATCCAATTAATTGATAAGCAAATATTTAAATCAAAAAATGTGAATAGAGGAGTTAATGATGCGCCTAATATAATGATAAATTTAAAACAGGCATGTTTGCAGTCCGGTGTAGCTTTATGTTATAACAGTAACTGAATTATAAAAGATTACTTCGCTAAATGCGATAACCAAAACCAACTACGAGTTTCCTTAACCAGAGACCAGTAACCATTAAACTAAAAGCCCATCACAGGTAACTGATGATGGGCTTTCCTTTTGAAATTTGTTGAGCAACATTACTTGCTCAGGTACATACTTCTGTCTTTGTACAATTGACGGAAGTACGGGTCTCTCAAATCTTTTATAAAGCGAATGGCTTCACCTGTCGATTTCATTTCTGGGCCGAGTTCTTTATTTACTCCTGGAAATTTATTGAAACTGAAAACTGGTTCTTTTATCGCAAAGCCTTTCATTTTTTTCTCGAATGTAAAATCAGTAAGCTTATGTGTACCCAACATGATTTTAGTAGCAATATTCAGGTAAGGTATCTGGTATGCTTTTGCTATAAATGGTGTAGTTCTGGATGCTCTTGGGTTGGCTTCAATTACAAACACTTTATCATTCTTAATAGCAAATTGAATATTGATAAGACCCTGTATTTTCAGATCCCTCGCAATTTTTTCTGCGTACTCTTCCATGGTATGCACAATCAGCGGTGTTAAATTAAAAGCCGGCAATACTGCATTACTATCACCTGAGTGAATACCGGCAGGTTCTATATGCTCCATTACACCCATTACATGAAAATTCTCTCCATCAAAAATGCCATCAATCTCTGCTTCCTGGCAACGGTCAAGAAAATGATCGATCAATATTTTATTGCCGGGTAAATGTTTTAATAGACTCACTACTGCTTTTTCTACTTCTTCATCATTCAATACAATCCTCATTCTTTGTCCGCCCAAAACATATGAAGGACGAACCAAAACAGGATAACCAACTTTATTGGCAACTGCTACAGCTTCATCTACATCTTCCGCAGTTCCATAATCAGGATAAGGAATGTCTAATACTTTTAAACGGTCGCTAAAGCGGCCACGGTCTTCCGCAATATCAAGACTGTCATAAGAAGTACCGATGATCTTAATTCCTTTTTGCGTTAATTTTTCAGCAAGCTTCAATGCAGTTTGTCCGCCGAGCTGCACAATTACACCTTCTGGCTTTTCATGTTCAATTATTTCCCAAAGGTGTTCCCAGTAAACCGGTTCGAAATACAATTTATCGGCCATATCGAAATCGGTACTCACCGTTTCAGGGTTACAGTTAACCATAATGGCTTCGTAACCACATTCTTTAATAGCTAATAAACCATGCACACAACAATAATCAAACTCAATACCCTGGCCAATTCGGTTAGGTCCGGAACCGAGTACTATAATTTTTTTCTTATCGGAAACTTTACTTTCATTGTGTACCAATCCACCGCCTTGAGCAGAGGTAGAAAGGCTTTCAAATGTTGAATAGAAATAAGGAGTCTTTGCTTCGAACTCTGCCGAGCAAGTGTCCACCATTTTATACACTCTTGTAATGCCTGCTGCTTTTCTTTTATTGTAAACATCATCTTCATCGCCATGTTCAGTGATACGACTTATCTGCTCATCGCTAAAGCCATGCACTTTTGCTTCTCTTAATAGATTCAATGGTAAATCGGCGAGATCATATTTAGCCATTTCTTTTTCCAGGTTGCAGATTTTTTGAATCTCGTAGAGAAACCATCTGTCGATACCATTGGTAGCTTTTGAAATTGTGCCAACAGAAATACCCGCCATCAATGCATCTTTAATTCGGAAGATGCGATCCCATTTTGGGGTTTTAATATATTCCAGTAGCTCATCGGCATGCATCAGGCTTTTGCCATAGTAGCCAAGCCCAACCGCATTGTTCTCCAAACTCTGACAAGCTTTTTGAATCGCTTCAGTAAAACTTCTACCAATACCCATTACTTCTCCCACACTTTTCATCTGGAAGCCCAGTGTATCGTTAGCACCTTTGAATTTATCAAAATTCCATCTTGGTATTTTTACAATCACATAATCTAAAGCAGGCTCGAAGTAAGCAGAAGTGGTTCCGGTAATCTGGTTTTCCAATTCATCCAGGTTATAACCGATAGCCAGCTTCGCTGCAATCTTGGCAATAGGATAACCAGTGGCTTTACTAGCCAATGCTGATGAACGGCTTACTCTCGGGTTAATTTCAATTGCTAATATTTCTTCCGTATCCGGGTTTAATGCAAACTGTACATTACAACCCCCGGCAAAATTTCCCAGGTCACGCATCATCATGATGGCGGTATTACGCATCAACTGCATGCCTGTATCACTCAATGTCATTGCAGGAGCCACCGTAATGGAATCACCGGTGTGTACTCCCATCGGGTCAAAATTTTCTACGGTACATATGATACAAACATTATTAGCGGAATCTCTTAATAACTCCAGTTCAAATTCTTTCCACCCTAATACCGCTTTTTCTACCAATACTTCATGTATGGGGCTGGCAGTTAAAGCCCTGTTTAGTGCATCATCCAGGTCTTCTTTTTTAAACACCAATCCACCACCGGTACCTCCCAAAGTGAAAGATGGACGAAGCACCAATGGAAAACCTATTTGCTGTGCAAACTCTTTTCCTTCCAGGTAGGAGTTGGCAATTTTTCCCTCTGCCACGGTTACACCCAACTCAATCATCCACTTTCTAAACTGTTCTCTGTCTTCTGCTTTTTCAATGGCTTTTATATCTACACCAATTAAACGAACGTTGTATTGTTTCCATATGCCGAGTTCTTCCGCTTCTTTAGCCAGATTAAGTGCCGTTTGCCCTCCCATGGTTGGCAACACTGCATCAATATCATTTTCCTGTAATATCTGTTCAATGCTTTCTACCGTAAGCGGCAATAAATAAACCCGGTCTGCCATCATGGGGTCTGTCATAATGGTGGCCGGGTTGCTATTAATAAGAATAACTTTTATCCCTTCTTCCCGTAAACTCCGGGCGGCTTGAGTGCCGGAATAGTCAAACTCACAGGCTTGTCCGATAATAATGGGGCCGGAGCCGATAATAAGAACCGATTTGATCGAATTGTCTTTTGGCATTTTTTGTTTTTAAGCTTTACTGGCAGTAATCGTTATAGAAAAACAAATTGCGCAAAAGTAAGGGAATAGCAGGGGTTTTCGGGGCTGAAATTTGATTTTTTTCCCCATGAAAATTTAAAACGATTTAAACGGTTGCGGCTTTGGAATTTTCCGGTACGAAAGGGAGTATAGATCGTCGTAAATATTTTTCTTCTGGGATAATAAATCTGTTACTGTCTCTTTCAACTGCTCGGGGCTGCTAAATATTTTTTTGGTCGGAGAAAAACTTTCTGAAATCGTTTTTAGCTGTAAAGTGTCGTTTCGCATTTCAAACTTGGCCATATAATAAACTTTTTCTTTTGTTATTATTGGTTGTTTGTTGCGGCGGTTTTCTACTAACACGATCGTAGACTCCACATTCATAAATTTCAGATCACCTACATAAGAAGCAAAGCCCGTAAAATAAGCGGTATCAGGTAATATAATATCGCCTTTTATAGCTTTGCCATAACGAACAATAGAGTAAGTAGAATCAGATTGTTTGCTAATATCTAATGCTTCAATACCAAAATAATCGCTGCCATCTTTTACAATACCATACCAATAGCCAAGCATAGTAGTATCAACCGGCTCAACCGGTGCTGCTGCCAATGGAACTTTTGATTCAAAAGGACAGGCACATAATATAATGGCGACTGGTAACAGCCACAGTAGCTTTCGCATAACTAATAAAAGTTAAAAGATACAAAGATTGCACCTTATGACCTATACCTCTTTAGTAGTATAGCCATTGATGCTTATTTTTGTGCATGCAGTGGAAGGTTTTATTTCTTAGTTCGGTTATTTTTATTTCATCTTTTGTACAAGCACAATTACCTGCTTACCCCAAAGGTTATTTCAGAAATCCACTCGGCATTCCCATTGATCTCTCGGCCAATTTTGGTGAGCTCCGTCCTAATCACTGGCACATGGGGCTGGATTTAAGAACGAACCAACGGGAAAATTTGCCGGTTTATGCAGCCGCAGAAGGTTATATTTCTCATATCGGTATTCGGGCACAAAGTTTTGGACGTTTCATCACTATAACTCATCCCAACGGCCTCTCTACATTATATGCTCACCTCAACGATTTTTACCCGGAGTTGGAAGAATATGTAACAGGACAGCAATACAGCCAGGAAAGTTGGGCGATAGAATTGGATTTAGAAAAAAATAAATTCCCGGTTCATAAAGGGCAGCTTATTGCATACAGTGGCAACACCGGAGGTTCGCAGGGGCCACACCTTCATTTTGAAATTTTTGATACAAAAACCACCAAGCGATTGAACCCTTTGTTGTTTGGTTTTGATGTGGAAGATAGGGTGGCGCCAACTATTGTTAAATTGGCAATGTATGACAGAAGCAAATCTGTGTACGACCAATCGCCAAGGTTTTTTGCATTAAAAAATACGGACAGCGGCTATATCATTCCGAAACTGCCCGTGATAGTAACCGGATTGGATAGAGTGAGTTTTGCTATACAGGCTTACGATAGATTGAGTGGTTCAAATAATCCCAATGGAATTTTCTCTGCCAAATTGTTTATTAATTACGAACCGCAATTAAGTTTTGTATTGGATAGTATTGATTACAAAGAAACCCGGTACATGAATGCTCATATTGATTATAAATATGATTACAACGGCGGCGCCTACCTCCAACATCTTTCCAAATTGCCGGGTGATAATGGTGCTGCGTATCATGTAATAAAAAATGATGGTGTTATTCATTTAGCAGATACCACCATCCGTAATGTAAGTATTGATGTAAAAGATGCACATGGTAATACTTCTCAAATAAATTTTGGTATTCAATATTCAGATAGTCTTGCCCAACAAATAATGAAATACAGAAATCCGGCACAGCGGTTTGCTCCCAATATGGTGAGTGTGCTGGAGAAACCGGATTTTGAATTATTCATTGGTGAAGGTTGTTTGTATGATACCGTGCAGTCCGTTTATTTTAGAAATAATGCTGTGGCTACTACCATTGTTTCAGGAATACATCAGGTAAACGACGGCTCATTTCCAGTGCATGATGATCTAACGGTGCGGATAAAGCCAACAAAACAAATACCTGATGAATGGAAAGATAGATTGCTGATACAAAAAACGTCCAAAGGAAGTACGATAAGAAAAGCAGAATGGCAAGGAGATTGGGTAACTGCAAAATTTGGCGATTTTGGAACTTTTCAAGTAGTAGCCGATGTAATACCACCACAACTAAACGAACTAGGAAGAGGAGACACCATTAACTTAAGTGCAGCCAGCCGTATTGTATTTTCTCCTACAGATAATTTTGGAATGGTAAAAAAACTGAGAGCAGAGTTGAATGGTCAGTGGCTTCGGTTTACCAATGATAAAACTCGTAATTGGATCTATCAATTTGATGAAAGATGTCCTTATGGGGTACATGAAATAAAAGTTACTATAGAAGACCTTGTTGGTAACACTACTACAAAAGCTTGGTGGTTTAAACGAGCCCCATACACTCCGCCGCCACCCAAAAAGAAAGTGGTGAAGAAAACTACTGCAAAGAAGCCACCTGCTAAAAAGAAAAAATAATTATGGTTACACTGAAAGAAGGAAACAAGGCCCCAGTTTTTTCCTGTTCTAACCAGGATGGAAAAAAAGTATCGCTGGCGGATTATAAAGGGAAAAAGTTGGTATTGTATTTTTATTCAGAAGCCGGCTCGCCAACCTGCACTATTGAATCCTGCAACCTGCGGGATAATTATACATTGCTAAAGAAAAATGGATTTGAAGTACTTGGAGTAGGTCCGGACAGTGAAACAGTGCTGAAAAAATTTGAAATAAAATATAAATTACCATTTTCACTTATTGCAGATACTGCGCATGATGTACTTGAAAAATATGGAGTTTGGGATAAAAAAAAACTATTTGGTCGGGAATATATGGGTGTGCTCCGCACCACATTTGTAATTGATGAAAAGGGAATCATCCTGAAAATTTTTACCAAGCCCAGGAATAAAGCACATGCCGAAGAGATTTTGGTGGCGTTGAAATGATACAGGAAGTAAGAATGCCTGCAACGAAAACAATTCAATTAAAGTCATTGTTGTATGCAAGTGCGGATAAAAGAAAATTCTCTGGTAGCGAAAATTGCAGCTGCAAAAATGAAAGCTGAAAAAGTGGCTATTGTTTTTGGCAGCACTATTCATTTGCATAATACAAGCCGCAAAGAGTTTTTAAGTAACAGAGAATGGGTTTGTCATGAGCTAAAGCATGTAGAACAATACAAACAAAATGGATTTATTGGCTTTATAAGCAAGTATCTTTTTCATTGGATGAAGAACGGATACTACAATAATAAATTTGAGATTGAGGCAAGGGAAAATGAAAAAACGAATAGGCTGGTTGAAAAGGTTGAATTTATCTAAAAAGCCATTCTACTTCTCCAAAATTAAATTCTTCTTCTGTAGCATGTTCAACTACCAATTTTCCCAACGGAGAAATTGTTTTTATTCTTGCTTCAAATACCCGGTTGTCTTTTTTCAACTTTACGATTTCATTTCTTTTATATAACTGTTGCAGGTATTGCGCATAGATATTCTCAAAACCATTAGTGCTCAATTCGTCAAGTCTTGCCAGTAATATTTTATAAAGTTCCTTTGCCAGCAACAACGGTTCAAAGCTTTTCCCGGTGATCTGCTTTAACGAAACAGGGTTTGGCAAAAACGGAGAAAAATATGCCTGGGTTATATTAATTCCAATTCCAATAATAGCCCAACTCCATCCTGAAGATTTTGACAGATCATCTATACCTCCTGATTCCTGACTCCTGACTATCGATTCAATCAAAATCCCCCCTGCCTTTCTGTCCTGCCAGTACAGGTCATTGGGCCATTTTATTTTTGTATCATCACCAGCATATTTTGTAAAAAAATCATGCACAGCTACTGCCACACAAGCACTTAGTTGAAATTGTCCGGTTAATTGAAAAGATAACAAACCCGGCTTTATAACAACGCTGAGCGATATAGTTGAATTTTTTTCCGATTGCCAGATTTTTCCCCGCTGGCCTTTTCCTGCCACTTGTTCGTGGGCAAACCATGCCATTCCAGGCTGTGCCAAACCAGCATGAATTTGCTGGCGGGCATAGTTGTTGGTGCTGTCAACCGATTGGAGTTCAATAAATGATGATTCATGGGGGCGTATGACAGGAGGTTGTGGCAATTAATTGCTATTTTTGACAAAGAAACAAAGTTTATGGTTTGGCGGTTATTGTTTATCGTTTTAAAGCCTCAAATAATATAGAACCCAAACAGCAACATTCACTACTTAACGAAAAATAATTTTATTTGAAACAATTGGTATCACTGACCAACCGCAAGATAAAGAGTGCAACCCGGTTAACGAAGAGCTCAAAAATCATCAAAACCATTATTGCCGCAATACAGGAGAAAAAGGGAGAAAATATTATCTCTCTTGATCTCCGTAAAATCAATGAAGCTGTTGCTGATTTTTTTATCGTATGCGAAGCAAGCAACCAGCCGCAGGTAAAAGCTATTGCAGATAATGTGGAATATAGGGTAAAAGAAGCTTGTGATGAAAATCCTTACCATCATGAAGGGCATCAATCCCTACAATGGGTGATTATTGATTATGTAAATGTGGTGGTACATGTAATGCAAAACGAAACCCGTAAGTTTTATAAACTGGAAGAAATGTGGAGTGATGCAGCAGCGGCGGAACATGAAGAGTAATGTTAAATATTTCACCGGTAAGAACTTTTTGGAATTTTAATTATTAATTAGAGGAATACAGCGAATAATATGTCAGACAATACAAATAGAGATAACAAGAACCCACGATTTGGTAGCAAGCCCCCCTCTGGCGGAGACGATCCTAATCAACCTAAGAAAGGCCCACGATTCAGCATATACTGGATTTATGCAATCATATTTGCTGTTTTAATAGGTTTTCAGTTGTTTGGACCATTTTCTCCTACAATGGCAAAAACTTCATCCATGGAGTTTAGAAACATGCTGGCCAATGGAGAAGTAGCGAAATACACTATCATCGATAACCGGAAGACAGTAAAAGTTTACCTGACCGATTCAGCTCAGAAAAAATACCAGACACAATTAAAAAAAGCAGGTAAGGTTACAGAGAAAGGCCCTCATATGTCTTTTAAAATTACCACTGGAGAGGCTTTTCAAAAGGAGATCAGTGAATTCCTGAAAGTAAATCCTACAGTAAAAGAGGTTCCTTCTGATATTGAAAATGAAAGAGACATTTTCGGAGGGATACTTCAATTTTTATTACCCGTTTTATTATTTGTAGGTCTTTGGATTCTACTCATGAGAAAAATGAGTGGTGGTGCAGGCGGAGGTGGTGGTCCCGGTGGTATTTTCAATATTGGAAAATCGAAAGCCACATTATTTGATAAAGGAACAAAAGTTAATATCACTTTTGCTGATGTAGCAGGATTGGATGAAGCGAAAGTGGAAGTGATGGAAATTGTTGACTTCTTAAAAAATCCAAAGAAGTACACTAACCTGGGAGGTAAAATTCCAAAAGGTGCTTTGTTGATCGGTCCTCCGGGTACTGGTAAAACATTATTAGCAAAAGCAGTAGCAGGTGAGGCACAGGTTCCTTTCTTTAGCTTAAGTGGATCTGACTTTGTTGAAATGTTTGTAGGTGTAGGTGCAAGCCGTGTAAGAGATTTGTTTAAACAAGCAAGGGAAAAAGCTCCTTGTATAATTTTTATTGATGAGATTGATGCCATTGGCCGTGCAAGAGGAAAGAATGCCATGATGAGCAATGATGAGAGAGAAAGTACATTAAACCAATTATTAGTTGAGATGGATGGTTTCGGTACAGATGTAGGTATCATCGTTCTTGCAGCTACCAATCGTCCTGATGTATTGGATACAGCATTACTTCGTCCGGGTCGTTTCGACAGGCAGATAACAATCGATAAACCCGATTTAGTTGGCCGTGAAGCGATCTTTAAAGTGCATTTGAAGCCGATTAAAATTTCAAAAACTCTCGATATTCATAAATTGGCCGAACAAACTCCTGGTTTTGCCGGAGCTGATATTGCCAATGTTTGTAACGAAGCTGCATTGATTGCTGCCCGTAAGAATAAAGAAGCAGTAGATATGCAAGATTTCCAGGATGCGGTGGATAGAGTGATTGGTGGATTGGAGAAAAAGAATAAAATTATTTCTCCGGAGGAAAAAAAGATCATTGCATACCACGAAGCGGGTCATGCTGTATGTGGTTGGTATTTAGAACATGCCTACCCATTGTTAAAAGTTACGATTGTGCCAAGGGGAACTGCCGCATTGGGTTATGCGCAATACACACCTAAAGAGCAATACTTATACAATATTGATCAGTTAACCGACCAGATTTGTATGACACTGGGTGGAAGAGCTGCCGAAGAGATTTTCTTTAATAAAATTTCTACCGGTGCGCAAAATGATCTGCAACAGATAACAAAAATTGCATACGCAATGGTTACGGTGTATGGTATGAATGATAAAGTAGGTAATATCAGTTTCTATGATCCTCAACAGGAAACCACTTTCACTAAACCCTACTCAGATGAAACGGCGAAGATGATCGATCAGGAAGTACGTAAACTTATAGATGATGCGTACGAAAAAACTAAGCAATTACTAAGAGATAAAAAAGGCGATGTAGAAAAACTGGCCGATCAATTATTACTAAGAGAAGTATTATTCCAGAGTGATGTAGAGGCATTGATTGGCAAACGTCCTTTTGAAGAAAAAAAGTCATTAGTAGAAGAACCAGCCGGTGATTTGCTTGGTGAGACTGGTGAAATATCTGCAGGAGTTCCTCCTTATGATAGTGATGTTACCAATAAACCATTGTAATGAGTGTTTCTCCGTCAAAAGAAAACATCCTGAAAAAAATACGCAAGGCGTTGAGTCACTCAACGCCTTTGCCATTTCCACAAAGTGAAGGCAGCCTGCCCGTATTTCATCCATTGGAGCAAGAGGCTGAAGTAGAATTTGCAGAACAGTTTACAAAGCTGCAAGGCAAGTTTATCTATTGCATCAATCGCCAGGAATTTGCTTTTCAATTAAGCAGTCTTATAAAAAAACAAGACTGGCAGAAAGTATTTTGTGTAGAGGATAAATTAATTGAACCTGTAGAAGAGCAATTGTCGGAACGATTAATAAAAACAGGACTTGCTGATTGCGATGTTTCAATTACCGGCTGTGAATACTTAGTGGCCCGTACCGGTTCCATTGTAATGAGTTCTGCACAGGCAAGTGGCCGAAGTGTAAGTGTGTATGCACCCATTCATATTTGTATTGCTTTTACAAGTCAGTTGGTGTACGATTTAAAAGATGCTTTGCAAGCCGCCAAAGAAAAATATGGCAACCAACTTCCTTCCCTAATAACTTTTGCCACTGGCCCAAGCCGCACCGCTGATATTGAAAAAACATTGGTGGTAGGGGTACATGGTCCGAAGGAAGTGTACTTATTTTTAGTAGAAGGATAATTTTTACTAATTGCAATTGGAGTTTGTGCTAGTAGCAGAAATTTCCAATTCTCGGAGTACCAGCTCCGAACTTCAAATTCCGAACTCCTTCCTTCTAACTTCTAACTCCCGACTCTTTTCTTATCTTTATACCATGACAAATGCTAATGTATACCAGCTATTCGTGTATGGCTCACTTCGCAGTGGTTTTCATAGTCCAGTGTATGAATATATAAGTCGCTTTTTTAAGTTCATCGGTGAGGCAAAGGTTAGAGGTAAGTTATTCGATATGGGAACCTACCCTGCGGGAGTTGCAACTAATGAAAGCAGTTTTATTATTGGGGAATTATATCAGGCAAAAAACGAGCATGAATTTTCCTGGGCTATTGGGCAGTTAGATGATTACGAAGGAGTAACCGTGGAGCCGGATGAAGTGCAACTCTATCGTCGTGAAGTAACAGAGGTGCATATAAATGGACAACTAACTCATGCCTGGATATATTGGTTCAATGGCGATGTTAGTGGAAAAGCATTGATTCCTTCGGGTGATATGATGGAATACTTTAATAAAAAATAAACTCCCCCACCAAAACCAACATATGAAATTTGTTACCGGAGTATTTTTGCTTGCTTCAATGATCTGTCTTCAATCTTGTGAGTTTAGTTGTTCGGTAGGAGATACTGGTGATAAGGATAAGAATATAGTAAGAGATCCCAAAAGTGGTGCCCGTATAAGAAATGAGATCAAGCTGGATGCGACTGATTTAAAAATTGAGAAAGCCTACTTAGCTTTTGCCGATGGAGAAATGGTGCCGGAAGATAATATAGTTGACTTTAGTCAGCCTGTTAAAATGGTTATCGTATTCGAAAGCGGATGGAAAGAGATAGATGGAAGAGTAAATCTTGGAGCTTCGGAAAAAATAATAGTGCAGGGAGGAGAAGTATTGTTAGATGAAAAAGATTTGTTTCCAGAAAAAAAACTTCCAAACGGCTTGTCGGCAACGGATGCCAAAACAATTGCATTAAGTGCCAGCATTAATTTGACAAATGAAATCAAACCATTAACAGCATTCACCGTTAGTTTCCGCATATGGGATAAAAACAGCAACGCTGCTGTGGAGGGGGAGTATAAATTATATGCAAAGTAAACTTCGCAAAAACGATTTCTTAAAAGCAGCCAGTGGGTAAAAAAATATTTTTTCTTTCAGATTTTCATCTTGGTGCTCCCGACCATAGCAGCAGCCTCGAAAGAGAAAAAATACTGGTGCAATTTCTTGATGAAATAAAAAATGATGCAACTGAAATTTTCCTCGTAGGTGATATGTTCGATTTTTGGTACGAATACCGCAAGGTGGTGCCGAAAGGTTATGTAAGACTGCTTGGAAAATTAGCAGAGCTATCAGATGAAGGAATTGCCATGCATTTTTTTGTTGGCAATCATGATATGTGGATGCGGGATTATTTTCAAAAAGAGTTGAACATTCCAGTATATTTTGAACCGATGGAATTTGAACGTTCTGGAAAACTATTTTTAATAGGACATGGCGATGGGCTAGGTCCCGGCGACCATGGCTATAAGAGATTAAAGAAAGTTTTCCGCAACCCGGTAAGCAAATGGCTGTTTGGAATATTACCGCCCTTATTCGGCATGGGACTTGCCAATTATATGAGCCGCAGAAGCAGGGCGCAAACAGGAACATCAGAAGAGATTTTCCTCGGAGAAGAGAAGGAATGGTTGATTATTTACTGTAAAGAAATGCTGGCCAAGAAAAAGTTTGACTTTTTTGTATTTGGGCATAGACATTTAGCTATTGATTATCGTCTTGATTCAGTTAGCCGGTATATCAACCTCGGCGATTGGATACGATATTTTACATATGCTGTATTTGATGGTGAGAAATTAGAATTAAAATCATACAAAGGAAAAGACGATAAGATCATTAGAAGTTAAATGAAGCGAATTATTACGATAATAGTGTTGATGATGTTTGCTGGCGCAGTAAATGCGCAGGCAGATACCACTTTCAAGTTTGTAAAAAAATTTACAGGAGATATTGTGGACTTTACGGTGGACAATCTTGATAATGTATACATTCTAAACAGCCGCAATCAGGTAAAAAAGCTAAACTCCAATGGCGATTCGGTGGGTGTTTTTAATGATGTAAAAAATTATGGCAAGGCTTCGCTGATTGATGTGTCAAATCCACTAAAAGTTTTATTGTATTACCGGGATTTTGCAACGGTGGTGGTGCTGGATCGGTTTTTAAATGCAGTTAATATAATTGATCTGCGGAAACAGAATATTTTCCAGGCAAAAGCCATCGGTCAATCATACGATAATAAAATATGGGTGTATGATGAACTGGAAAGTAAACTCAAGAAAATTGATGAAGAGGGAAAACTTTTACAGGAAACACCAGATTTTAGATTGTTGCTTGGACAAGCTCCATCGCCAATAAAAATATTTGATGAGAATAAATATGTATATCTCTATGATTCAACAAAAGGAGTATATGTATTCGACTATTTTGGCGCATTACGGAATAATATACAGATTCTGCAATGGAAAAACTTTAAAGTAGTCGGCAAGTATATTTTTGGCTCTAAGTCGGATACCTTATTCCGCTATGAAATTGCCAGCTTTAATTTTGATGAATGGCGTATGCCCGAAGAAATTTACAAGAGCAACAGTTTTAATTTCACTTCTACCCGCCTGTATGCTTTGAGGAAAGATGGAATTTATATTTATTCCATTCATTGATACTGCCTGACTTAGTATTATTCAATATTTTTGAAGCATGAACGATTTCCTGGAGCAAATATGGTTTGGCAATACTGTTAAAAGCTACCTGATTGTGGCAGGGGTTATTTTGTTTGTCATTCTATTGAAGCGTATTATTTCTCACTACTTTGCCAGTCTTCTTTTCCGGGTAGTCAATAAAATTTGGAAGAATATTGATAAAGCTTCTTTCACAAACCTGCTTATTCAACCACTCGGTTTTTTTCTGCTGATATTAATTTCTATCATCAGTTTATACAAACTTAATTTTCCGGCAGAACTGAATGTGGAGATTTATAAGTACACCATTAGGGAGGTGCTTCACACCATTTCCACTATTGTTTTAATCATTTCTTTTATTTGGTTGTTGCTGCGTATTGTTGATTTTATTGCCAGCATACTCGAAAAAAGAGCCAGCCTTACACCCGACCACTCTGACGATCAGCTTATTATTTTCTTCCGGGATTTTTTTAAAGTAGTAATCTCCATTGTGGGTGTAATGATGATGCTGAATTATGCATTTAACCTCAATGTTGGAAGCCTTATTACCGGCTTAAGCATTGTGGGTGCTGCTATTGCACTGGCATTACGGGAAAGTTTGGAAAACCTGATTGCCTCTTTTATTATCTTTTTTGATAAGCCATTTACAATTGGCGATTTGGTAAAAGTGCAGCAGGTAAGTGGCACCGTCGAAAAAATTGGTTTGCGAAGTACAAGAATCAGAACGGATAACAAAACACTGGTAAGTGTACCCAATAAACAAATGGTAGATAGTGTGCTTGATAATTTATCTTCCAGAACACAGCGTCGGGGAGACTTAAAGCTCGAATTATCAATACAAACAAGTGCAGCGAAACTAGAATTGCTTTTAGCCGGAATAAAAAAAATAGTAGAAAGAAATGAAATTGAAGATGCGAATGTATTTATTACAGAAATTACCAGTAATGCAGTGGTTTTACAATCAGACTATTACACGGCACCAATAACTATAAAAGAGTTTAATACTGCAAAGCAGGAAATTAACCTGCAATCGCTTCAATTAATAGAACAACTGAAAATTGAACTGTCAGGAGCCAGCGCAGATATAAGAATCACAAACGTCAACGATAAATAGTTTAATTAGCTGTCTTAAGAATTTCTCCCATCTCCATATCGAAGAGTCCATATTTTCCGTACTCGACTACACGGCCCAATTCTTTACCATTTTTTAGTATGATAATGGTAGGTACGCTTTTTATGTTCAACGCTTCTGCAAGATGGCTGAGTGTTACTTTACTTCTGTCAACACCAATAAGAGTAACCTTTTCTTTAGAAAACGCAGCAGCTTCTAATAGAGAATAAAACTTTGGAATAATAACATGAGAATCTTCGCACCAGGTACCCATAAAAACAAGTAATTGAACAGAATCCTTATTTTTTTGCAAACCCTCTACTGCGGATTTATTTGGTGTATAGCCTTTTAAATTTTCTGCATACCATTTAAAAGAAGAGTCGGCTAGTAATACTTCTTGCGATATAATTCCTTTGTATGTTTTTTCATTAGGCCTTTCAACTAACGTCACATATTGGTGTTGAGCAAAAAGTAGATTGCTAACAAATGCTATAGCTATTACAAGTATATATTTTTTCATCATGTTGAAATAAGTAAACGTAAAAATAACCAGTCAGAGCTGAAAGGATGAGACAAGCAATGTTAAAGTTGCAATAGTTAGAGGCTGGCTTTCAATTCAAGCAGAAATCCCTTTATCTTCTCCAAATTCTGTATCACCACAAATTTCTCTTCTGCCTTTTTGTTCTTTTTCAGGTAGTCTTTTGCACCTTCAATGGTGAACTTACGACGGCGAAGCAAATCGTAAATAAGAACCAAATTTTTTATATCAATGGGTCTAAAAAAACGGTCGCCTTTGCGATTTTTTCGTGGCTCCAGGATATCAAATTCGGTTTCCCAATAACGTATCAGGGATTGATTTTCCCGGAACATTTCTGCCACCTGGCCAATCGAATAATATTGTTTTTGAAAAAGAATTTCATCTTCGGGTATTTGTATCAGATCAGCCGTCAACGCAATGTCCTTTAAAGAACGGCGGCCCCGCTTACCTGTTATGGGGCCAGTAGTAACTTCTTGTATTTCTTTTTTCTCTTCCACAACCGGCTCATTTACTTCCACTACTTCTTCCTGCACTATCACATCACTTGTTTCTTCATTGGCCATAACGGTAGGAACCGGTGCTGAAGTATTTTCCTGCTCTTCAGGAGCAGAAAAATCAAACATTATCTGGCTTAATTGCTTCGGCATATTGTAAAGGTACAACCTATGTGCTGGCAGGGAACAGCTGAAGTGGACTGTGGAAAAGTAGTGCCTCTGTAATATTTCCTTAGTGTAATTTTTGCTATATCCTAAAGGGAGATTGCAAAATTCACTTTTGATAAGAGCAATTAAAAAATAAATGCTATAAAACTTTATAAAAAGTATAATGATTCATTGACCTAAGTCCCCTTTTAGAGGACAGGGGTTTAATCCAGACTCTGATTACTCGCAGCCGCTTTCTTCAGCAACAAATCAAATTGCTCCGGAGTAAGGTCATTAAAGAAGAAGTAAATAGGATTTATTTTTTCGCCATTCTTGTGTACTTCATAGTGGCAGTGTGGTCCGGTAGATTTTCCGGTACTGCCTACCCAGCCAATCACTTCGCCACGTTTGATGGCCTGGCCATTTCTCACTTTCACTCTCACCATGTGCCCGTATAAAGTTTCATATCCATAGCTATGATTAATAATAACATGATTGCCATAACCATTACCAGTGCTGCCCGCTGTTGATACTACCCCGTCAGCCGTTGCATAAATTGGAGTTCCCTGTGGCGCAGAAAAATCAAGTCCTGCATGAAACTTTGTGGTTTTATACACCGGGTCAATACGATAACCATAGCCCGATGCAATGCGGTTCAGATCTTTATTACTTACCGGTTGAATGGCGGGAGTATGCGATAATAATTTTTCTTTATTCTTCACCAGCTCATCCACTTCATCGTACGATTTTTTTTGTGCCGCTATTCGGCTCATCAAATTATTCAGTGTATTGGTAATAGAAGCTACTAATTGGTTATCTTTTATACGTTCAACCGTTGCGATCTCCAGTTTTTCTTCCAGTTCTTTTGCTCTGGCACTATCCGGTATTGGATTGGCTTCAAAAATAGCCCGGTACACATCATTGTCTCTTTTTTCCAGCTCATTCATTTGCTTTTGCACCGAGCTCAGTTCTTCATCAAGTTCTTTATAATTTTCCCGCATCGCTCTATTCTGTTGTTCCAGGATCTTTTCTTTGGGAGAACCGATAAATTGAAAAGCCACAAACGAGATCAAAGC
>LNFJ01000108.1 GCA_001464625.1 Bacteroidia bacterium Ga0077558
AAACGAAGTGAACAAAGAAGCTTCTGCGGAAATCAATAATAGCTATGGCTCTTTTAACAGTTGGAAGAACACAGTAAAAGTTGGCACTGGCTTATTAAACAATCATTTTACTGTTGATGCAAGGCTTTCTAAAATAAACAGTGATGGCTATATAGACAGGGCAACAAGTGACCTAAGTTCCGCCTATTTATCTGCCGCTTACTTGAACACAAAAACAACTGTGCGGTTAAATATTTTTACAGGTAAAGAAAAAACCTACCAGGCCTGGAATGGTGTGTCAGAAACAGATTTAAGAAATGGCAACCGTACTATCAATTATGGTGGGATGGAAAAACCGGGTGAGCCATATGATAATGAAGTTGATAATTACAACCAGACACATTACCAACTTTTCTTTAATCAAGAACTTTCCAGCACCCTAACGTTTAATACCGCTCTGTTTTTAACAAGAGGCAAAGGCTATTACGAACAGTATAAAGCAGAAAGAGAGTATGCAGAATTTGGTTTGCCAAATCCTGTTATTGGTGGCACCAGCATTACAGAATCTGATTTTGTACGGCAGCTTTGGTTAGATAATTATTTTTATGGCAATATCTTTTCCTTACAATACAGGAAGAAGAACACACAGTTAGTTGTTGGTGGTGCTTACACAAAATACGATGGCAAACATTATGGTAAATTAATATGGTCATCAAACGGTGGCTTGCCAGAACCTGCTTATAAATGGTATGATAACAAGGCTGATAAATCTGATTTTAATATTTATACGAAATGGCAGCAACAATTATCAGAAAACTGGAATCTCTTTACGGATCTGCAATACCGGCATGTTGGTTATGCAATCAATGGCTTTAGAGACAACCCCTCATTATCAGTTGATAACAACTATAATTTCTTCAACCCAAAATTTGGAATAAGCTATAACAAGAATGGATGGAACGCATATGCATCCTACGGCGTAGCTGCAAAAGAACCCAACCGTGATGATTTTGAAGCTGGCGCATCTCAAATGCCAAAACCAGAACGTTTGCATGATATAGAAGCTTCTATTGAGAAAAGAAAAGCCAACCATAATTTATCGGCCACATTCTATTACATGAGTTATGATAACCAATTGGTGTTAACAGGAAAAGTTAATGATGTTGGCGCCTATACAAGAACAAATATTCCTGAGAGCTATCGAATGGGAGTAGAACTGCAAGGCGGTATTAAATTCAACTCTTGGGTGAATATTTCAGCTAATCTTGCCTTAAGTAATAATAAAGTAAAAGATTTTACCGAGTTTATTGATGATTATGACAATGGTGGTCAGAAGACTTCTACATTTCAATCAGCTGACATTGCCTTCTCTCCTGCAGTTGTGGGCGGTGCAACGATCAATCTTCTTCCAGTAAAAAATGTGGAGTTGAGTTTTTTAAGCAAATATGTGAGTAAACAATATTTAGATAATACAGAAAATGACAGCCGTTCGTTGAATTCATTTTTTGTACAAGATGTACGAGCCATTTATACTTTCAAAACCAACTGGCTGAAAGAAGTAAATATTATCGGGCAGGTAAATAATCTTCTAGGAAAAAAGTATGAGCCAAATGGTTATACATATAGTTATTTTGTAGGCGGAGAAACGGTAACGGAGAATTTCTATTTCCCAATGGCGGGCAGGAATTTTATGCTGAGCTTGAACGTAAAATTATAGTCGGTAGCCCGGAGTCGTGAGTCAGGAGTGCCTTCAACTCCAGACTCACGACTATCGACTCAAGACTCATTTCGCAGTTCCAAACTTCTCCTGCCAATCCAACATACCACCAGTTACATTCCAGGTATTTTTAAACCCCATAGCATCTAAAAATAAACAAGCTTGTCCGCTGCGATTGCCGCTGCGGCAATGAATAATCACTTCTTCATCTTTCAAATCTTCTAACTCATCAATCTGCATAGATTGAATTTTCCCCAAAGGAATTAATGTAGCCCCGATATTAAACTCTGCATATTCATGCGGCTCACGGCAATCAAATAAATTTAATTTCTCGCCGGCATCCATCCGGACTTTTAATTGTTCTACTGAAATATTCTGCATAAAATTTAATTATAATGGTAAAAGTTCAGACGACTCTGGTGCTTTTTTGGTGCTATCCTTTAAAGGTTTATCGGTTTGCAACCACACATCCATTAATTGTCCGGAACGAATGCGAAGCAATCTTTTTTCATCATCAAACCGTTCTGGATTTTGTTTGTAGATATAGGCATTAATTGTATCAGTAACATTAACATCAGCTACGATTGCTCCAATACCAAGTCCTGCTCCTTCTAACAATTCTTTTGCTTCAGCAAAAGTCATCCCGGTTATAACAGGAACCGCAAACTCTCTTTTACCAACACCATCTCCTAATACAAGAGAAATCGTACTCCCCTTCCTGACTTTAGAACCTGCCGTTATTATTGCACCATTATACCATTGCTCTAATACTGCATTTTTTGCAAAGTCAGGTTTGAAAGTGGTATCACCGATTTTCAGATCCATATTTCTTAGTACCATTTCAGCATTTCTGAAACTATATCCAACAAGATTGGGCATCTCCATTTCTGGAGGTATGGCACGACTGATGATCAGAAAAACTGTTCTATTCGATTTAACCACCTCATCAGCGTCAGGTATTTGCCTGATTACACTAAGTGGCCTTGCTGTATCAACGTATACAGAATCCTGTATCTCCACATCAAAGCCGGCTTTCTTTAAAATACTTTTTGCTTCCTCATAATTTTTACCCGACACGGATGGAACCGTTGCAGCTTTTCCATGCCCGGTAATCCAGTTTAAAGAAAGCAGGAATAAAGCAAAAATGCCAATGGCAAGAATAATTCCTACCAGAATATTAACCCACAAAGGACGATGTGTAAGAAATTTAAACACAGTGTGATTTTTAAATTTAAAACTCTATTACAATGCTTCCTGTACCAATTTAGTATAAAATTCTTTTAAACTCCAACCCATAGCTCTTACTTGTTGGGGTACAATACTTGCTTCACTTTGACCGGGTATTGTATTTACTTCAAGCATATAAGGCTGTGCTGTTTCTTCATTATATATAAAATCAATCCGCACAACACCATTACAATTAAACACAGAGTACACTTTCTTAGCTGCTTCCCTTATTTTATCTGCAATTACTTCTTCAACAATAGCTGGTGTTGTTTCGGTTGATTTGCCCTGGTATTTTGCTTCAAAGTCAAAGAAGGACATATCAGCATCTGCTCTAACTTCTGTTAATGGTAATACAATAATATTTCCTTGTGATTTAAATACACCCACTGTAAATTCTCTGCCGGTAATCATTTCTTCTATCAACACCTGATTATCTTCTTTAAATGCTTTTTCAATAGCGGCTTCTAGTGCATCAGTGGGGCTTATTACTTTCGACATACCAATGCTAGATCCGCCATTATTTGGTTTAATGAAAACAGGAAACCTAAGGTTGTGGATTACATCATCAATACTTCCAACAGTATCCTTTATCATGATCACTGATTTTGCAACGGCAATTCCTGAAGTGCCGGCAATACCAGTGGCATATCGTTTATTGAAAGTTAGTGCAGATGTTGCTGCATCACAACCAGTATAAGGTATTTTTAGTGTATCAAAATAACCTTGCAGTTTGCCATCTTCGCCCGGAGTGCCATGCATACCGATAAATACAGCTTCAAAATTTATTTTCTGATTATCTATTTGTAGAGAAAAATCGTTTTTATCAACTTCTAATTTTCTACCATCGGAAAGTTCATAAAACCATCCTTGCGGGTTTATGTCAATCTTATAAACATTGAAAAGGTTGCGGTCTAGATTGTTATCAATTGTAATGGCAGTTCTATAGGATATTACTGCCTCGCCTGAAAAACCTCCGGTTACGAGGGCTATGTTTTTCTTCATGGATGTTATTAGTGTGTGATTAATCAATGCAAATATTGCAGAAAAATTTAAGATGCCCAACCCAAAGAGAATGAATCAAACAGCATTAACAAAAAATATCACAATCTGAAGGAAATAACGCTGGAATTTGCGGAAAATAATAAAGGTGAAGGCCGTTTCTCCTTCACCTTTTTACGACGGGAAATATCACCCGCCACTACTTAGGCAGCTTTCACTGCTACATATCTATGAAGATATACTTGTAAGTTAAACTAAAATTGAGCCAAATGGCAGTTTTGAGGTCAAAAATTATACACAGAAATCATTAACCAATTACAAGTGCATCAATTCCTTTTTAGCCATTAGTTGCTCTACCGTTTCCTGGTACATTTCATCTGGTACACAGCAATCTACCGGGCAAACAGCAGCACACTGTGGTTCTTCGTGAAAACCCTGGCACTCAGTGCATTTATTTGGCGTTATGTAGTAAGTATCAACGGCTACGGGTGCATTTTTCTGGTCAGCATCTACTACAGATCCATCTAATAGTGTAAAGGGTCCTTTTACAGAAGTACCGTCTGCTACGGCCCATTCTACTCCGCCTTCATAAATAGCATTGTTTGGACATTCGGGTTCGCAAGCACCGCAGTTAATACATTCATCAGTTATCTTAATTGCCATATCTGTTTATTTAGTGGGTTCAGTTTTAAATTGACGGCACAAATTAATATCTTTTATTGAGCCGCTGAGCCTTAGTAAAATTTATTACCGTGTCAACTTCGTTAATTTGCACCGGGAAAATTTTAAGGCGTTTTGCGAAAATAATTTATTAGAATGAATTTACAACATCGTATTGATTTAATGGTTCGGCTGGGACAATATATTTTGGCCAATGACGAAAAATGGAAGGCGGCAAAAGAAAAAGCATCATATGAAAATGGATGGTTCATTCCGGCATTTATTGATCTGTCAGTTCAGCGTATTGCCGAATCTTTTTTAAATGCTGAAATCTTAAACGACTGGACCAAAAACTATGGCCTTCCGGCCGATAATGTTTCGGCTAAAAAAATAGGTATTGTAATGGCCGGTAATATTCCGCTTGTCGGTTTTCATGATTTCCTTTGTGTGTTCATTAGCGGCCATTCAGCCATTATAAAACCATCTTCTAAAGATCAAACGTTAATAAAACATCTTGCCCAAAAAATAATTGAATGGCAGCCAGAAGCAGCTATCTCAATTCAATTTGCAGAAACACTGAAAGATTGTGATGCTTATATAGCCACCGGCAGTAATAACTCATCCCGTTATTTTGAGTACTACTTTGCCAGGTACCCCCATATCATCCGTAAAAACAGGACTTCAGTAGCCATACTTACAGGTAAAGAAAGCTCAACAGAACTTGAAAAATTGGCAGATGATGTGCATTTATATTTTGGATTAGGTTGTCGAAATGTCACTAAGATTTATGTACCTGAGGGCTATGATTTTATTCCTTTACTAGAAGCATTTAAAAAATATAGCTACCTGGCGGACCATCATAAGTATAAAAACAATTTCGATTATAACTTGGCCATCCACCTCCTAAACAAGAAATATTATATGACAAATGGCTCAATTTTATTAATTGAAGAGCCAGCTTTATTCTCACCCATAAGCCAGTTGAATTACGAATTTTTTGCAGATCAATCAACGCTATCCGCCAGCCTGAAAGACCTTCCTGAACTGCAAGCTGTAGTTGGTGAAGGGAATATCTTTTTTGGAAACAGCCAATCCCCCTCAATTTCTGACTATGCAGATGGTATTGACACTCTTAATTTTTTATCCCACCTGTAAAACACTACTACCAAATTCCATAAAATCTTAATAAATTTACCAGCATAAAGTACGAAGGCCTTAGTAAAGATTTGTTAAACTAAACTGTTGGTAACGAACAATTACCTGACAGTTTGTTATTTTGTAAAGCAGAGGCACAGGATTTGGATAATTGTAC
>LNFJ01000109.1 GCA_001464625.1 Bacteroidia bacterium Ga0077558
TTTACAACACTGCTGCTTGGGTTTATGCTGCTCCTTTCTTCTTTTGAAAGACAAAAGGGCATTGATGAAGTTATCAACGCTTTGCGTTCGGGAAGTTCTTCTCAACTTTCAACTTATTTTGATGATAATGTTGAATTGACATTACCTGATAAAAGTGATAGCTATAGTAAAGCACAGGCACAGCTTATTGTAAAAGATTTCTTTGGCAATAATGGCGTTAAAGGGTTTGACTTGAAACATAAAGGCGATGCACCAAGTGGTGGACACTTTTGTATTGGTACTTTACAAACCAATTCAGGAAACTTTCGCACCAACGTATTTATGAAAATACGCAACGGTAAAGAAGTGGTAAAAGAAATCCGCTTCCAGGCAATTGAATAATCGTTAGTAAAGAATATACTAAGCCTCATCTTGTTTATACGAGATGGGGCTTTTTTATAATTGTCTTTCGGGCTAATTTAAAGCAGTGATGTGTTATTTTTGCTTCTATGAGTTTTGATAAAAAATTAGAACACCTGATAGACGAAGCTTTGCGGGAAGATATTGGTGATGGCGATCACTCTACCTTGTCTATTATATCACCAACAGAGAAAGGTAAAGCTGTGTTGAAAATTAAACAGGATGGAATTTTGGCGGGGGTAAATGTTGCTCAAAAGATTTTTTTGTATAAGGATCCTGCCGCCATTTTTACTTCGTTTAAAAGTGACGGGGATCAAATGAAGTTTGGAGAAAAGGCTTTTGAAGTTTCAACAACTGTGCATACTATTTTACAATGTGAAAGATTAGTGTTGAATTGTATGCAGCGGATGAGCGGCATTGCTACATTGACGAAGCAATACACTGATAAATTAAAGGGTTACGAAACAAAGCTGCTGGACACGAGGAAGACAACTCCTAATTTTCGTTTGCTGGAAAAGGAAGCTGTAAGAATTGGAGGAGGTGTGAACCATAGGTTTGGTTTATATGATATGATAATGCTTAAGGATAATCATATTGATTATTGCGGAGGAATAGAGAGAGCCATTAACAAAGCAGCAGTCTATGTGGAAACAAAAAAGCCGGGATTAAAAATAGAAGTAGAAACAAGAAGCATAGACGATGTGAAAAGGGTAATTGCAATGGGGAAGGGAAAGGTTTTTCGCATCATGTTGGATAATTTTACACCAGAACAAGTAAAAGAAGCCGCTGATTTAATAAAAGAAGATTTTGAAACGGAAGCCAGTGGTGGAATTAACCTGGAAAATATTGAGGCGTATGCAAAAGCAGGAGTTGATTTTGTAAGTGTAGGTGCTTTAATACATCAGGCAAGAAGTTTGGATTTGAGCTTAAAGGCGGCACCTCTCTAAATCTCCCCTAAAAGGGAGTTTCAGACTCCGATCTCCTGAGTTTTTTCTTTTGAAATGAAACCCTTTTATGAATAAAAAAAATAAGCCAGATACCAGAGGATTTGTTTATAGCACCGACCCTAATTTTTCTTTTGAGGAAGAGCATTCTACTGCTGAAACATTGCCACCGGCTCAACAAAAACTAAAGATCAGGTTAGATACAAAGAATAGGGGTGGTAAGGCTGTTACACTGGTTGAAGGTTTTGTTGGTAAAGAAGAGGATTTAGAAG
>LNFJ01000110.1 GCA_001464625.1 Bacteroidia bacterium Ga0077558
GTAATGCGTTTGTCGCAGCAGCAAGGCTATAAGTATGGATTGGCAGTAGAGCAAAAATTTTTTACCTACCCGGCTAATAGCATGGCAATACCAAGAGTTGAGTTATACCAGGAGGGATGGTGGAAGGTAAATCTTCATCTTACAGGTAATTATTGGAACAGGCTGCGGAGAATCATTAAGTGATAAAAAGAATAGTGATATGGTGTGGAGATGCTCCTAATCAACGGGCATTAGCAGCAAAAATTGCAAAATATTTTCCTATAGCAGGAATTGTAATAGAGCAAAAAAAAGGATCAGTTGAAAAAAATAACCTGTTACAGTTGCCTGTTAAAATTTTGGATAGGTTGCGATTTGCTTCTATTTACAATGCCTGGAAGAATATGCAGCAATGGTACAGTACTAATTTTCCTGAATGGCCTGCTGCTAAGATTCTTAAAACTGATTCTATTAATAGTAAAGAAGCAGAAGATTTTTCAAAAGCATTAGCACCCGATATTATTATTGTATCAGGAACAAGTCTTATCAAAGAGCCCCTTTTAAGTATTCCTGCAAGTATTGGTATTATTAATCTTCATACCGGTTTATCTCCTTATGTTAAGGGTGGCCCTAATTGTACAAACTGGTGTATAGCGAACAATGACTGGCATTTAGTAGGAAACACAATTATGTGGATTAATGCTGGGATTGATACAGGTAACATTATTACAACAGAAGCTATAGATATCCGGCAAACAGCTACATTAACCGATGCACAAAGACTGGTAATGGAACAAGCACATAATCTTTATCTAAAAGCACTTCAATACCTTTCAAATAATCAGCCTCCTTATATCTCAATTAGCCAGTCAGATTTTCCAAAAGGGAAAACATTTTATACAAAAATGTGGACGTCTGAGAAACGTTCGGCTTTATTGTCTAACTGGGCTAAAAGAAAAGCGGCAGTATTAAACGAAACGCCAAAAACAATTTCTCTTCCTTCTTAAGAATTGCATTAACCGTGAGCAAAAAAATACTTTACATATCTTATGATGGAATGACTGATCCACTGGGTCAATCACAGGTAATACCCTACTTACGGGAATTAACAAAGTTGGGCTTTCGATTTACATTGTTGAGTGTAGAGAAGAAGGATAAAATGGCCAAGAATGGCGAGCATGTAAAGCAGGTGCTGGCATCTGCGGGAATAAAATGGGAAACATTGCCGTTTACTTCTACACCGCCTGTTCTTTCAAAGTTATACGACCAGATTAAATTAAATACAAAGGCATCTCAATTGCATAAGAGGCACAAGTATGACCTTATACACTGTCGTAGTTACGTAGCTGCTGAAGCCGGATTAAAGTTATTTAAACGTTTTAATGTCCCTTTTCTGTTTGATATGCGTGGTTTTTGGGTGGATGAGAGAGTGGATAGTGGTTTGTGGAATCTGAGTAATCCATTGTATAAATGGTTTTACAAAATTTATAAGAGGAAAGAAAGGGAATACTTTGCTAAATCAAACCATATAATTTCATTGACGAATAAAGGGAAGGAAGAACTAGTTAAAAACTACCAGGTTGTGGTGGATAAAATTTCTGTAATTCCCTGTTGTGCAGACTTGCAACATTTTGATTATAGATTAATCACTGAAGAAAAAAAGCAAGAGATCAGGAATCAGTTAAATATTGATTCTTCAAAAAAAGTATTGACCTATCTGGGTTCGTTGGGAGGTTGGTATATGACGAATGAAATGCTGGATTTTTTTGCCGTATTGAAAGCGAAAATTCCCGAAGCAATTTTTTTATTTATAACTCATGATCAGTCAGCTGGAATTATAAAACTGGCAGCAGATAGAGGAATTGGTACAGAATATATAAGAGTTCAGGCTGCTGCCCGTAATGATGTTCCGCTATATTTATCAATCAGTGACTGGAGTATTTTTTTTATTAAAGATGTTTATTCTAAAAAAGCATCTTCGCCAACTAAACAAGGAGAGATAATGGCCATGGGAATCCCAATTATTTGCAATGACATTGGAGATACAGGATCTATCATCAACGAATCAGGTGTAGGACTGGTAATTGATAAGTTTGAAGAAACTAACTATTCTGAAATTATACAGGCAATGAAAGGGCTTTTACTAACAGATAAAATGCTGATTCGCCAGTCAGCTGAAAAATATTATGATTTAAAGATTGGTGTAATAACTTACAATAATGTTTATCAACAGATAAACAGTAGCTCCTGAATTTATGATAAGAGAACAACAACAACCCGCAAGTATTATTAAATCCGGTACTCATACTATTAAATGCTATGATGAGTTAGGAGAAAATATAGATTTAACAACGGTACATTCATTTGGTGAGGAATGGAAGGCATTTCATCAGTTTGAGGATGAGGAGATTAGAAAAATTGGCGACACCTATTTTGATATTGTTTCTAAAGACATGGTGGGCGCCGATAAAATTGCTGCAGATTTTGGTTGCGGTACAGGAAGATGGTCTAAGTATTTTCATACGAAAGTGGGATCTGTAGCAGCTATTGACCCAAGTGAAGCAGTACTAGCAGCCGGTGAGTTATTGAGTGGCATAGAAAATATTCATTTATACAAAGCCTCTATTGATAATCTTCCATTTTCCGACAATTACTTCGATTTTGGATTTAGTCTTGGCGTTTTACATCATATTCCTGATACGCAAAAAGCAATGAATGCTTGTGTTCAAAAAATAAAACCCGGCGGTCATTTTCTGGTTTACCTATATTATAATCTAGATAATCGGGGACTTTTATACAAAACACTATTTTCTTTTTCTAATCTTATTCGCCGGGTGGTAAGCCGGATGCCTGATACATTAAAAAGAATCACTTGTAATATAATGGCCGTAATTTTTTATATGCCATTTGTTCTTTTCAGCAGGGTTCTAAAAGTACTTGGTGTATCAAAAAAAATGCGTTCCCGGGTACCTTTACATTCGTACGAAAACACTTCGTTTTATATTATTCGTAATGATGCGTTGGACAGATTTGGTACCCCACTTGAGCAGCGATTTTCACGCCACCAAATTCAACAAATGATGGAAATAGCAGGACTTAATAATATTATTTTCTCAGAACAAGCTCCTTATTGGCATGCAGTCGGACAAAAAAAATAGTAGAAAAAAAGCTATATATTTTATTGTTCCCGCCCCTTTGGGAATTTCCCCCGGCCAACGTTTTAGGTTCGAACATTATCTATCGTCATTACATGCGAACAACATAAAATACAAAGTCAGTAGTTTTTATACACATGCGGGCTGGAAAAATTTATATACACCAGGTAATAAACTAAAAAAAATAGCTTCTGTTCTGTCAGGTTTTTTACGACGTTGCGCAGATGTATTTAAATTAATAAGCTATTCTCATATCTATATATACCGGGAAGCAGCACCAATTGGCCCGCCTCTTTTCGAATGGATCATTTCTAAAGTGCTGGGAAAAAAAATTGTTTACGATTTTGATGATGCCATCTGGATACCCGTTACTTCCCAGTACAATAAAACGATTTCCAGGTTGCGAAATTTCGGTAAAACTGCAAAAATTTGTAAGTGGGCCTATAAAATTTCTGTAGGAAATAAATTCTTGGCCGATTATTCTTCTAAGTATAATACACGGGTTTATATTATTCCTACAGTTGTTGATACCGGACATGTGCACAATAAGTTACAACAGCAAATAACGGATAAGCCATCAATAGGATGGACGGGTACATTCAGTACGCTAAAATATCTTGATATTATTTTACCAGTTTTGCAAGAGTTACAGGCATCACATGATTTTAAATTTGTGGTAATAGCGGATAAAGACCCGCAATTGAGTTTGAATAATTACCAGTTTATTAAATGGACTAAAGAAACTGAAAGTAATGATCTCTTAAGTTTTCATATCGGCCTTATGCCACTTTATAACGATGAAATGTCAAAAGGGAAATGTGGCTTTAAAGCAATACAGTATATGTCGTTGGGGATTCCTGCAGTGGTATCACCTGTTGGGGTCAATTCGGAAATTGTTGAGCATGGAGTAAGTGGTTTTATTTGTGCAACTGAGCAAGAATGGAAAGAACGACTCTTTCAATTATTAACGCAAGCCAAACTGCGGGAGCAAATGGGTATAGAAGCCCGGAAAAAAATCCAGGAGCATTACTCTGTGGAGTCATCGGTAGCTCTTTTTATTAATTTGTTTAATTAAACTCATCATATATTCCTTTGTGAATACTAAAAAGCATGCTTCTTCTCACTCGTTTTTTTTCACCAGCTGATTTATTTTACTTTCCTGTTTGTTTTCTTATTTTATTTTTTATAATAAGGGCCAAAGCAAAAAAGTATAAAGATGAACGGATTAAAATGCTTTATTTCCGGGCATTTTACTTTAAATTGATATGTGTTCTGGCATTTACACTCCTTACAGAGTTTTATTTCAAGGGAGGAGATACAGGTTTATTCTATCAGGCAACTAAAAATCTAAGGGCTGCAATTGCTGATAATCCAAATAACTTTTGGGTAGCATTGGAGTCGCAAAAGCTTACTTATAAAAGTCCGTTGTTTGATTATTTCTATTACGATAATTATGAATTTGATCTTACTTATAACTATATGTTTGCCAGTGCTAATTTTTTTCCGGGCAAACTGGCATTAATACCTTCATTCATTTTCGGGAATAGCTACATATGTATCAACATGATTTTTGGTTTTTTTGCTTTGGGTGGAGCTATTCGTTTATTTAAAACATTCTATTATTATTATCCCAAGCAATGGAAAGAAATTGCTTTTGCCTGTCTTTTTCTTCCTAGCGTTTGCTACTGGAGTTCGGGGCTGCTCAAAGATCCAATTTGCTTTGGGGCAGTTGGATATATTACCTATGCCTTTCTTAATATTTTTGTAAAAAAGAAAAAGATATTAGTTTCACTAGCTTTGATTATTGCTTGCGGTTTATTAGTATACTTTATCAAAGTATATATTCTCTTGGTCTTGGTGCTTAGCCTTTTAATATGGCAGTTTGCTGAGTTTAATAAATTAATTGAAAACAAAACGCTTCAACGAATTTTTGCGGGAATGACCTTTGCTGGCAGTTTGCTTATAGGCTTGCTATTACTAAACTATTTAACCTCAACAGAGGCAGGTCAGCAATATCAATTGGATAAAATTGCCGGTAATGCTGAGCATCAACGGGAAATGTTTGCGGTCATTAACCAACAGACAGGAGGTACTGATTCTCATTTTGAGATTAATACTTCTAATCCTGTATTGATGGTATTTGGAGGTATTACAGCTACATTTTATCGTCCTTTTATTTGGGAGGTTAACTCTCCAATTATGTTATTATCTGTATTGGAGTCTTCAATTTTTCTTTTTATAACTCTTTTTTTTCTATCCAAAAAGGGGGTGAAAAATTTTTTCCGACTTTCTTTTTCTGAGCCAAGAATATTAATGTGTTTTATTTTTGCTTTTGTATTTGCTGTTGCAGT
>LNFJ01000111.1 GCA_001464625.1 Bacteroidia bacterium Ga0077558
TTATTTTTTTGTGCAATAGGTGTTAGCGGCATGAACCATAATGTTTTTACACCCATATCTTTAAGCCTTGGCATTTGTAGCGCAAAAGCATTCAGTGTTCCTTCAGGAGTGTACTGCCGCACATTTACTTCATAGATATTAGTTGTATGGGCCCAGGTCACAGGTTTAAATCGGTTTGTCATACTGTTTTTATTTTTAGTTATTTCCTTCACATCTTTCTTCTTCATCAGTTTGCAGGAATTCAGCAAAACCGGAAGACAAATGGCAAGCAACAGCAATCGCATAGGTTGAACTTTTGCGGAAGATAATAAGAAGTTGGCAGTTTTTCGGGTTGAGCAGGACTTAGCAAAAACAGAAAGCCAAACACAACATATCTTTGCAGCATGAAGAGTTTCGAAGTGCCTATTATTTATCGCAGTCCATTAATTTCTGCTATCAAAAAGAAGCGGAAAGAAAAGGATAAGATGAAAAAAGATTTTACACCTACCCTGCTAGATTTTGGACCTGTTCAAATTTACCTGGCAAGGCATTTTGGCTTTTGCTACGGGGTAGAGAATGCCATTGAAATTGCTTTCCGAACAGTAGATGAAAATCCGGGCAAAAGAATATTTCTGCTAAGTGAAATGATACATAACCCACAGGTGAATGAAGATTTACAGTCGCATGGTGTTCAATTTCTTCAGGATACTTATGGCAAGGAACTAATTCCTTTTTCAGAAATTACAGGTGATGATATTGTATTGATTCCGGCATTTGGCACTACCCTTGAGATTGAAAAAAAATTACAGGCCAAAGGAATTCAAACAGAAAAATATAATACTACCTGCCCCTTTGTAGAAAAAGTTTGGAACCGCAGCGAAGTCATTGCCAAGAAAAACTATACCATAGTTATTCATGGTAAACCAACCCACGAAGAAACAAGAGCAACTTTTTCTCATGCTGCTGCAGGAGCCCCTGCTATTGTAGTAAAAGATATGTCCGAAGCCAAAAAATTAGCAGCTTATATCACCGGAGAAAGGAATGCTGACGAATTTTACACTGATTTTAAAAATCAATATTCTGAAAATTTTGATGTAAGAAAAGACCTGCAACGTATCGGTGTTGTGAATCAAACTACTATGCTGGCCAGCGATACACAAGCTATTGCGGATTATCTTAAACAAATAATAACGCAACAATATCAACCGGCTATCACAGAAGAACGTTTTGCGGATACAAGAGATACTCTTTGCTATGCCACGAACGATAATCAAACTGCTGTTACGGGAATGTTAAGTACAGAAGCAGATTTAGCAATTGTGGTAGGAGGATATAATTCTTCAAATACCTCTCATCTGGTAGAATTATGTGAAGAAAAAATTCCTACCTATTTCATTAATAACGAGGATAAAATTATTTCAGCTAATAAAATCCTTCATTATAATTTTCATACCCACAAAGAAATATTGACAGCGAACTATCTACCAGCTAAACCACCGATAAAAATATTAATTACCAGCGGCGCCTCCTGCCCCGATGCAATAGTAGAAAGTGTTATAAAAAAAATAACAGGGTTTTACCCTGTTGTAACTTCTATTGATGAATTGATAGTTCAGTTTGAAAAAGCTGACTAATATGAATTATAATATTCTACTAACTGCTTTAGATCTTTTTCTTTGTTACATTTAACATCATTGGAAGAAATAAACTTGATCATTTTTGCATCGTTATTAAAAACACCAATTAAATTATTACAGTTTTTGGCTTGCTCATACAACGATTTATTTGCATAAATGTAATAAATAGCATCCGTTTCAAATTTTTTCTGCGGAGGAGCATTGAAAACTTTATGCTCCTTAATTATAACTTTCATTTTCTTAAGTAACCCTGCCTTTTTACCGTCCGTAATGGCCTGGTAAAATTCGTTTTTATCTTCGCCATAGCCGGATACATAAACTGATTTATTCAGTGGCGATCTATAATCTATAATTTCTAATTCTTTTACAGGAATTGCCACCATCTTCTCTCTTCCGTTTTCATCTCTAAAATGAATTTTACTTTCGTAAAAATTCACTTTTACCAATACACTATCATAACTACTATTATCCTCCAATTTTATACGGGCATATAACCAATCCGGAGACAGATAAGGAGAGCCTTCTACGTTAGCATAGATATCGGGATTAAAGGCATCAACATTTGTTGCATTCTTAAGGTTGATTAAGAAAAAGTCACCTGAATTCATGTTTAAGCTGCCGTGTAAACCACCCGAGCCAACCTGACCAACACTTGATTGCAAGTAAAGGAAAGAAGACAGAATAAAAAATATCTGTTTCATAAAACCACTTTTTAGTACAAGTAAATTTATTGAAATTTTCTATTTGTACAATAAATCATA
>LNFJ01000112.1 GCA_001464625.1 Bacteroidia bacterium Ga0077558
TTGCCAAGCATTATCCGCAATGTTTCCATCACCCGCCAGCTCAAATCGCCATATAAATTATAATTGGAAGAGAAAACAGCAACATCATTTTTTTCTACTACTGCTTTTGCCAAAAAATAAGGACCTGCCATTTCTACTCCCAGTTTCTTTGCTTCATTGCTGCGGGAAACAATACACCCATCGTTGTTACTTAGTACAACAACAGGTTTATTCTCCAGGTGCGGTTTGAATAAGCGTTCACAGGAGCAATAAAAATTATTACAGTCAACAATTGCTTTCATCTGTCCATGTTATTTCATAATGGATGTATAACATAGATCACCACTCCCCACACAGAAAAATTGCTAAACTCCGCCAGGTTTATATTCTTATACCGGCTGTTTTCCGGTATTAAAAAAGCCGAAGAAAAATTTTTATGAAACCGCCTCACCAATAATTCTCCATTCAGAATGGCAACGATTACCTTTCCATTCACCAGCTTAACAGAACGATCTACAATTAATATATCCCCATCAAAAATGCCAGCCTCCTTCATCGCATCACCTTTCATGCGAAAGAAGTAAGTAGCAGGTTTATTTTTGACAAGCTGTTCATTCAGGTCAATGCCCCGTTCCATATAATCATCCGCAGCAGCACCAAAGCCGGTAGCGTTGGCGGTATTTACTTCCTGTTGGGTAAATTGTTTTGAGCCCTTATAAGCACTGCCATAAAATTCCTCTCCTTCCATATTATTAAGTTTTGCGGCTATAAAGGTGATAAATTTTTTTTGTAAAAACTAAATAATTTAGTAAGTTTATGCTAAGAAAATGGGTAAGCATTTTTTTAACCTCAAATCAGATGGGTATGGAAACGATTATCAACACAATTCCCGGCTACAGGGTGTATGAGTATTTATTGGTGCTGAGTCCACATGAAGAATTGTGGAACCGCATCATGAAAGCGAAAGAAAATTTTGCTGAGCAGTACAAATCTGATCATGCAAGATGGAATAAACCATATGTCACCTTGGCTACTTTCACACAATATGAAATGAAGGAAGACCGAATTGTCAATCACTTAAAAAGAATTGCCATGGGTTATCCTCCGTTCAAAGTTGAGTTAAAAGATTTCGGAAGCTTTGATTAAAGAAATACGATCGGATGGTAACAGGTTGATGAAACTGAATGATGATAACAAACCACATTTCATAATGGAACCGCATCTTACCATTGCAAGAAAACTAAAACCCTGGCAATATGAAAAGGCCTGGCTGGAATACAGTAATTCCCATTTCACCGGCCGGTTCATTGCCGATACCATGACCTTGCTGAAAAGACCTGCGGGTGAAATGAAATATCATATTGCTAAAAAATTTGAATTTCAAAATTTGCCGGTAGCAACAAAGCAGGGTGAATTATTTGGATAGAATATTCTAACAGTAACAGAATAGGTGGGAAAGGGAAAGTGAGATTAAAGGAGAATAAAGAGTAAGGATTTGTGTGAATGAATATGTAGGGACATCTCTTTGTTCTCCTTTTTATTTAGTAACAACCAAAACAAAATAGTGATGTCAGAAAAATTGAGGCAAGACCACTTTAAAGTGGAAGTAAAAAAGCAGGATGAAAATCAACCCTACCTATCCGGAAGAGGTGCGCAGTTCAACACAAAGAACCGGTTTCAAAAAAATGAAATTACAAGAGAACATATCGAAGGTATTGATGATTGGTCAGCATCAAATGTGCCAACGATCTACATGGAACAGGAATCGAAGACGATCGTCAACAAAGTGGAAAGTAAAGATGTAGGTATGGGTTATAGTATGAATCCCTATGCTGGTTGTGAGCATGGTTGTATTTATTGTTATGCAAGAAATGTACATGAATACTGGGGTTACAGTGCCGGTCTTGATTTCGAACGAAAAATAATCATCAAGAAAAATGCACCACAACTGCTCCGTAAATTTTTAATGCATCCGAAATGGGATGGGACTCCCATTATGCTGAGCGGTAATACCGATTGCTACCAGCCGGCCGAACAAAAATACCGGCTAACAAGAGGCTTGCTGGAAGTGTGTAATGAATTTAATCAGCCGGTGGGCATACTTACCAAAAATTCCTGGATACTAAAAGATAAAGATGTGTTGCAGGAGATGGCAAAAAAGCGATTAGTATCAGCAATGGTTTCTATTACTTCCTTTAATGAAGATCTGCGCAGAATAATGGAACCAAGAACAACGACAGCCAAACAAAAACTAAAAGTAATAAACGAACTAAGTAGTGCTGGGGTAAGAATGGGTATTATGATGGGGCCAATGATCCCAGGATTGAATGAACATGAAATGCAACGGATCATGAAAGCTGCGGCAGATAACGGGGCCACATTTACAGCCTATACTTTTATACGATTGAATGGAGCTATCAAATTTTTGTTTCATGATTGGTTATTTAAGAACTTCCCTGACAGGGCCGATAAGGTTTGGCATTTGATAGAACAAAGTCATGATGGAAAAGTAAACGATACCCGCTGGGGTGTACGTATGCGGGGCGAAGGAAGTATTGCAGACATGGTAGCACAGCAATACAAAAAATATGGTAAGCTGTATAATATGAATGCGGAAGAATGGAGTTTGGATACTTCCATCTTCCGCAGACCGGGTGGGCAGGGAAAATTATTCTGATGCAAATTCCAGCAATATCTTTTCACCCTGGTACAAGGAAAGGATATTGCTTTTTATTTCAAACCGTGTTGCTTTTTCTAATTGTTTAAAAAAGCTGTCTTCTGTTTTCTGCACCTCTTCACAATACATCTTGGTAGAGAAAATATTTTTAAAACTTATTTCATTGTTGTTTATGGTTATGCTGCTGCCAAAGCTATTGCAACTTCCGTTGCCCCCGGCACTTTTATTCAGCTCAACAAATTTGATGAAGGCTTTTGTTTGCACATTTTCCGTACCCGCATCTGTATAAATTTTCTTTAGCGACCATTTGGTTTCATATAAAGGAGTTGCAGGAGCAGCAATTTTTTTGTTAGCTGAGCTAGATAAAATTAGTGTTGTAATGCTAATGCTTAAAAGGGTGATCAATTTCATAGTTATTATTTTTTTTGTGACATCAACCAGATGCAGAATGAGGTGCTATTACACAACTATTAATTTAAAAAACGCTACTGAAAATCGTTGCAGAAAAGACAAAAAGAAGACCTCTGTAGAAACAGAGGTCGTAACCAAAACTAACTGCTTATGAGAAAAAGTTGAATTAAATATTTTTATGCTGCTACCGTTTTGTAAAGTTGGCTTCCAAAAAACCCGCCTTCTCTTTCTTCCTGCGCTGTAATTACAAAATCTTCTTTATAGTTAGCAAATTTGAACTTCTTTAAAAGTTCTTTATGTTGTTTTATCTTTTTTAATGAAGAGCTTAATAATTTTCTTAACGGCTTTTTCATATTTGTTGATTTAGTTCCGCATCTTATTAGCCAATTACTATGCCATTGGACGCACAAGCAAGATTTGTCTTAGTTAAGGAAAACTAAAAATTGGTAATCAACACGAAAGAGAATTGTTAGAAGCAGATAATGCTTAACAGGTAAGAAAATCGGGGAAAATATTCGACAAATGGGGAATCGAAATTAAACCTTTACGTAGATTTTTTTCTTATCCATCCAGTAGCAGATAGCCCACATAAATAAAATAACGCAAATCGCATACAGCAATGAGCCGTTTTCCTTCACTCCCGGTGTATGTATCAATACTTTTTTGTAAAGCCAATTCCAGGGGTTAACACCATCGCCAAGACGAATGAGACTGAGCCCTTTTGGTAAAAAAGCACTGAGTGCAAAAACAAAGAGAGCATTTTTGCCGAACACATCGAAGAATTTGGCTAATCCACCTCTTATATTTTTGAACTCAATCATGTAGATCATGGTAGCAATGGTGATCATAGCGAGGCCGGTAGTGTAAACTACATAGGAGCTGGTCCATATTTTTTTATTAATGGGAAAAACAATATCCCAGCAAAAGCCTGCCAGTAGTAAACCAGTTCCAGCAACAAATAAACCGGTCACCATTTCATAGGTCTTGCCCTTTTTAATAATATAGTCACCAACCATGTAGCCAAAGATCACTTGCACAATGGCAGGGATGGTACTCATTAATCCCTCTGGGTCAAAAAGCATCCCTTCGCCTTTATACATATGTGCGGCACCCAATATCTTTTTATCAATATCATTCCCAAACCAACCAGCCATGCTATACGGGTCACTCTTATCTCCTAATAATAAGCAAAGTGCCCAGTAGAGTAAAAGCATCAGCATTCCAACAAAAATTGCTTTTCGGAGTTTCAGGTAGTAAACAATAACGGCGGCAAAGAAATAGCAAATGGCAATTCGTGGTAGCACTCCCAATATGCGAATGCCTTGCGGATTTCCCTTATCATCTATATAGGCCCAGGATTTAAATACAAGATTTCCATCCACCCATTTTACAAAAGGCCACCAGGCAAGAAATAATCCGATGGCAAAAATTATAATACTGCGTTTGATTACCTTTTTCCAGAATAATGCATCGCCACCTGCTTCCAGTTTTGGCATTACAAACGCCATGGCATTACCTACCGCAAATAAGAAAAATGGAAATACCAAATCGGTAGGAGTTAGTCCATGCCAGGGTGCATGTTCCAGCGGGTCGTATATACTTCCCCAGGAGCCTGGATTATTTACCAGTATCATCAGGCAAACAGTAGCGCCTCTAAAAACATCGAGGGAGTAAAATCGTTGGTTCAAGAAAATTGGTATTAGTGCTTAAATGTAACAAATTCACCTTTATAAATTAGTGCTGGACTTACAAATGAATTATTTTGGTGCTATGATCGAGAACTCATTTTTTGTTCATCCCTCTTCAATTATTGATAACGGTGCTGAAGTGGGTAAAGGTACCCGCATCTGGCATTTTTGCCACCTGATGCCGACTTGTAAAGTGGGGGAGAATTGTATACTCGGACAAAATGTGTACATCGATAGTAATGTAGTAATTGGTAATGGAGTAAAAATTCAGAATAATGTATCTGTTTATAATGGTGTAGTTATTGAAGACGATGTTTTTCTCGGCCCTTCGATGGTCTTCACCAATGTCATCAATCCCCGCAGTTTTATTGAACGAAAAAAAGAATTTCAAAAAACGGTAATACGAAAGGGGGTATCAATCGGTGCCAATGCTACTATTATATGCGGCATAGAAATTGGAAACTACGCCATGATTGGTGCCGGTGCCGTAGTTACAAAGCCAGTTCCTGGCTTTGCTTTAATTACGGGGAACCCCGGAAGGCAAAGGGGTTGGGTAAGTAAAGCAGGATTGAAATTAGAATTTGATACAGAAAACAGGGCAAAATGTCCCCAAACCGGGGACATTTATACATTAGATAATTCTGTGGTATCTCTACTACAGTAGTTATCAACTCTTGGGGGTAAATCCTTCAAAATCTGCACATTTTATTCTTTTACCACTCACATCTTACCCTATATTTGCAAGCAAAATTGAGAGTATATTTCATATTTATCCCAATTTTTTAGTCTAATTCAATGAAAACCAGTCATATAGTAAAACTATTATGTGATTGAGATGGCGAAGCCATCTATAAAAATAAATGGCACTACCAAGAAAATGGCTAGCCGTGTACACCCGGCCACGTTGGGAAAAAAAAGTAAACCAGCTTTTGCAAGAGAAGGGAGTCGAAAGTTACTGTCCGCTGAATAAAGTAAGAAGAAAATGGAGCGACCGGGTTAAAGTAGTAGAAGAGCCATTATTCAAATCATACGTTTTTGTAAAAGTGAGTGAGAATGACCGGACTGCAGTTCGGATGACATCCGGTGCCATTAATTTTGTTTATTGGGATGGCAAACCGGCTGTGATAAAAGAAAAAGAGATAAATGCCATCAAGCGGTTTTTGGATGAGTATGAAAATGTGGAGGCCATGCCGGTGGAGCTTAAAGTAAACCAACGGGTACGTATTACCAACGGCAGCATGATGGACCAAGAAGGAAAAGTATTGGATATAAGGCACAAAACAGCCAAGATCGCTATTGACAGTCTTGGGTATATTTTGGTGGCCTATTTTGACAGAAGTAAATTAACTTCGGCGCAGCCGAGGTAAAATAGAACCTTATTTAAAAGCGTTACTGCTTTTTCAATTAAAGATGTATCAATGAAGTTCACCCGGATCTTGTTATTGCTTGCACTACCTATTTATTTGTTTTCCTGCCGCACACAGCAAAAAATTCCATACTACCTGGAAAATGTAAACGACTCTACAGGTAAAGGAGATGTAAGAACCAGTTCATTGCGGATTCAAAAAAATGACTTACTCTCTATTCAAATTTCCAGCCTTAGTACAGAACCTAAAGCAGATTTGATTTTTAATCAAGCAGCAACAACGGGTAGTAGTGGTGGATATTTAGTAGATGTAGATGGCAATATTGACCATCATAGATTAGGCACTATCCATGCAGAAGGGTTAACGAAGCAAGAGTTAGCTGTAGAAATAAAAAAAAGACTTACACAGCCTGTTGAGTTACTGGCTGAACCAACTGTTGTAATTCGGTTCTTAAATTTTAGTGTAAATATGCTCGGGGAAGTGCAAAGACAAGGCATTCTAACTGTGCCTGGAGAGAGTCTGAATATTTTACAGGCAATTGGTTTGGCAGGAGGAGTAACAGATTTTGGCAAAAGAAATAGTGTCAAAATTATGCGGGAAACCAACGGCAAAAGAGAGACGGGTATAATTGATCTTTCTTCAAAAGATATATTTGAATCACCCTATTATAACCTGGTGCAAAATGATCTGATAATTGTTGAGCCCACCAATCAAAAATTAAAAGATGCAGACCAGGCAAGAACAATTCAGAAAATTTCTTTTGCTTTTACGATAGTAACAGTAGCCGCTACATTAGCCAATATTTTTATTAAATAGTAGTAGACAAAGATTTAATCTTCAGTCAATAAAATGGACGAACAGCAAAACCCAACAAGTAACAATCACAGAAGCGAACTCTGGAGTTTAAGTTTGCGGGATCTATTTTATAAATATGTCCGGTTTCTACCCATATTTATTTTATCAGTATCAGTAGCATTGCTGGGAGCCTATGCTTATTTAAGATATGCTACGTCCATATATAGCACAGGGGGTACTTTAATAATAAAATCAGAGAATCAGAACAGTCGCGGCGGCGATAAGTTTGACGATATTTTTGGCGGAGGTAAATCACAGAATATTCAAAGTGAAATAGAAGTATTGAAATCAAAAGGGTTAATGGAAAGAGTGGTGGCAAAACAAAATCTGCAATATAATTATTTCGTAAAGGGGAAATTTAAAACAATTAATATTTATAAATACGGGCCTTTTATTATTGATGCGGCTCAGCTAACCGATTCATTCCGGTCATTTACGCTTAAGATTAAATTTATCAATGATAGAGAATTTAAGGTAAATGAGGATAATACGCTTGTGACATTTGGTAGATATTTCAAAAACAATTATGGAACTTTTCGGCTTGTACGTAATCCTTCCAGTGGAGTAGCGAAAGATTATGTAGTAGAATATAAGCCTCTTGCAACCGCAGCCAGTATTTATGCAAGTACGGTTCAGGTATCTCCAAAAGCTGCCGGATCTGGTATACTTAATATAGCATTACAAAGTACCAATCCGAATTTAGGTGCAGATATCGTTAACCAATTAATGGAAGAGTATGGGGATTTTACAAAAGAGTTAAAGAACAAAACGGCCGACCAGATGATTGATTTTATTGACAATCGGCTTAGTGTGATAACGAAGGAGTTGGATAGTGTACAAAATAATATGCACCGTTATGCTATTGATAACAACCTTATTGATATAGAGCGGCAATCGGCGAGCTATTTCGATAATATAAGTTCATCTGATAAAGCTATTAACGAGCAGCAGATGCAAATTGTAATTGCGGAGAGTATTGAGAGCTACCTGAAAAATAAAAGAAACGAATTTGACCAGGTAATCGTTCCTTCTTCTTTTTCGTTGAGTGATGCCACTCTGAATGAAATGATTGGTGGTTATAACGAAGCTCAAATGCAACGGCAACAATTAAAAGATGGCAATGTGCCGGAAGGAAACCCATTGGCCCTGGAAAATAAACAGCAGATAGAAAAACTGCGGCAGAGCATCCTGGAGAATCTCTCCAACATTAAAAATTCGTATGCAAAAACAATAAATTCTTTACGGCGAAATAGCGGGGAGTCGCAAACACAGTTGAAATTGATGCCGCCAAAGGCCAAAGAATATTATGAATTAAAACGGCAGGTAGATTATAAGCAGGGTTTGTATAATGTATTACAGGAGAAAAGAGAAGAAACGGCCATCTCAAGAGCATCTACTATTGCGAATGTCCAAATAGTAGAAAAAGCCTATATTTCTAACACCCCGGTAAAGCCTAACCGACGTTCAATACAAATAATGGCAATTTTGGCCGGTCTTGCAATTCCTGCATTGTTTGTATTTGCCGGTGAGGTATTAAATGATAAAGTAAGTACCCGTTTTGATATTGAAAAAATAACTACGGCTCCCATACTGGGAGAAATCGGCCACTCTTACTCAGATAAAGTGCTGATGGTAAATAAAACTACTCGCAGCATGGTGGCGGAGCAATTCAGGATTGTACGGTCAAATCTTCAATATATCATTGGCAAGGCTGATAAATTTACCCTGCTCATTACCTCTTCATATAGCGGCGAAGGGAAATCATTTGTAAGTACCAATATAGGAGCAGTATTAGCATTAGCGGGTAAAAAAACAGTGATCCTGGAGTTTGATATCCGTAAGCCTAAAGTATTATCCGGGCTGGAAATGTCGAAAAGACCGGGTATTACCAATTACCTCGTAGGCAAATCAGAAAAACTGCAAGAGTTAATCTCTCTTGTACCTGACCAGGAGAACTTATATGTACTTGCCTGCGGGCCTATTCCTCCTAACCCATCCGAACTTTTGTTGGGAGCAAAGGTGGATGAAATGTTCGCCTGGCTAAAAAATAATTTTGATGTAATAATTATTGATACGGCACCGGTGGGTATGGTAAGTGATGCGCAAACATTAAGCAAATTTGCAGATGCTACTTTGTACTCGATGAATTTTACCAGGAGAAAAAATTACCTAAAGTTTCCATCATCATCAATGATGTGAAAATGAAGGCAGGATATGGTTATTATGGTTATGGCCGCTACGGTTATGGGTATGGTTACGGCTATGGAAGCTATTATGAAGAAGAACATCCTCCAAAGAACTTTTTAGATAGAGCTTTAACATGGCTCGACTTCCGTCGTTTCTTTAAGAAATCTAAAAAAAATAATACAGATTAAATTTATATGAGAGTATTGGTAACCGGGGGTGCCGGTTTTATTGGTTCCAACCTTGTTGAAACTTTGTTGCAGGATGAGAGGGTAGCATTTGTAAGAGTGTTGGATAATCTTGCTACCGGCTCTTTGCAGAATATCAATTCTTTTTTAGACAATAAAAAGTTTGAATTCATTGAAGGCGATATAAGAAGCTATCAAACTTGTGTAACAGCCTGTGCAGGTATTGATCGTATTTCTCA
>LNFJ01000113.1 GCA_001464625.1 Bacteroidia bacterium Ga0077558
CGGTGTTGGACAATTGCTCAGGTAGTGTTCCCACAGGATTTACTCCCAACAACGATGGCTTAAACGATTATTTTTCTCCGCATAATGCTGTAAAGGCTGATAACTATGAGTTCAAAGTATTTAATCGAACGGGGCAATTAATTTTTCACACCCGCAACTGGCAGGCCAAATGGGATGGCCGGATAAATGGTGTAGTACAAACTACAGGAGTTTATGTATGGATGCTGAGCTATACGCATCGGGATACCGGTAAACCTGTTTTTCAGAAGGGAATAGTAACATTGATACGGTAAGAATTTGATTTTGCACATAATACCGTCAGAACTTATCTTTGCACATGGCAATAAGAAATTCCTCCAAAAAACAAGACTCAACCAATTTTTTCGGCGAAGGACTCACCTTCGATGATGTTTTATTAATGCCCGGCTATAGCCAGGTGCTGCCCCGAGATGTAAACATCCAAAGTAAACTCACCAAAGACATTACGCTGAATGTGCCCCTGCTTTCTGCAGCGATGGACACTGTAACAGAAGCTTCTTTAGCTACCGCACTGGCAAGAGAAGGCGGCCTCGGCATTTTGCACAAAAACATGACCATTGAAAAACAAGCTGAGCATGTACGTAAAGTAAAACGAAGTGAAAGCGGTTTAATAATAGATCCGGTTACATTGCTGGCCGATGCTACCATTGGCGATGCATTGAAACTGATGAGAGAAAATAAGATTGGAGGTATTCCTATTATTGATAAAGCCGGAAAATTAGTGGGCATTCTTACCAACAGGGATCTGCGTTTTGAAGATAATCCGAAAAGAAAAGTGAGTGAGGTAATGACGAAAGAAAATTTGTACACGGCACCGGAAGGAACGGATCTGAAAAAAGCAGAACAGTTATTCAAGAAAACAAAAGTTGAAAAATTACCAATCGTAAATAAACAAGGAAAACTAACCGGACTGTTTACCTACAGCGATATTTTAAAATTAAAAAGTCACCCGAACGCAGTGAAAGATGCGTTTGGACGATTGTTAGTTGGTGCCGGTGTTGGTATTACTAAAGATCTGTTAGACAGAGTGGCGGCCTTGCAAACCGTAGGGGCTGATGTAATTGCATTGGATAGTGCACACGGTCATAGCAAGGGAGTTATTGATGCATTGAAAAGTGTAAAAAAGAATTTTAAAAACATAAACGTCATTGCAGGAAATGTAGGAACGGCGGCTGGAGCAAAAGCATTAGCGGACGCAGGTGCAGATGCTGTGAAAGTTGGTATTGGGCCAGGCTCTATTTGTACCACTAGAATTGTAGCAGGTGCAGGAGTACCACAATTAACGGCCGTAACAGAAGCCGCTTCTGTATTAAAACAAAAAGGTGTTCCAATAATTGCTGATGGCGGTATTCGCTATACCGGTGATATGGTAAAAGCATTAGCCTTTGGTGCTAACTGTGTAATGATGGGAAGCATCTTTGCGGGTACAGAAGAAAGTCCGGGTGAAACGATCATTTACGAAGGAAGAAAATTCAAAGAGTATCGTGGCATGGGTTCATTAGGTGCCATGGCTACTGGCAGCAGCGATCGTTACTTCCAGGATGTTGAGGATGATGTAAAGAAATTTGTACCGGAAGGTATTGAAGGTCGTGTTGCGTATAAAGGCACTTTAAAAGAAATCGTTTATCAATATACAGGTGGCTTAAGAGCTGGTATGGGTTATTGTGGCGCCGCTACTATTGCCGATCTGCAAAAAGCAACGTTTGTAAAAATTACCAATGCAGGTATGCGGGAAAGCCATGCACATGATATTGAAATAACGAAGGAAGCGCCGAATTATAGCAGGAGATAAACAGTTCATAGTTTATAGTTAATTGTTTTTAGTAACCGTTTTATGAACGAAGTCTCGTTTGAGCTATTGGCAATGATTTTTTGACAAACAAGAGTACTACTATCATCGCCTGTTGCGTAGCACACTTATACTTTCTGTTCGCTACTCAGCATTATGAAATATGCTTTATGATTCGAAGAGTCATTTTTTTGAATGACTCTTCGAAACTCGGAACTCAAAACCCGGAACTACTCCTCACTCTGCACATCAAATGTTATCGGTTGTCTTCTATAGGCTTTTACCTGGTTACCATTTTGAATAGCAGGCTCCCATTTAGCTGCTTTTCGTAAAACCCGAATTGCTTCCTCTTCCATTCCATACCCATGGCTGGTTAATGCTGTAATATCGCTTACATTTCCGTTTTTATCAACCACAAACTGTATTACGACAGAGTAACGTCCGGCTGGTGCATTATTATTTAAAGGAACTTCTGCATTTAAATTTCTTTCTAAAAATGCCCTCCAGTTGCCATTAAATTTTGCTTCAATTTCAACAAAAGAAACCGGGTCATCAGATACTACTGGTTTCACTTCAACAATGTCTTTACCTTCATCGAGATCGCCAGGAGAAGCCACAATTCCAATAAAAGGATCTCCGTCTTTTGTTGCTATATCAATTTGAGCATCTTTAAAGTCATCAATTGTGGGTGGGTCTTCCGTTACTTTATCATCTTCAACAATTACCATTTCAGTAAACTTTTGAGTTTTTACTTGCACTTCTTCAATTTTTTTCTCTGGCTCTACAATCGGCTCAATCTTTTCTTCGGGAATACTTGCTATGGTATGCCCGTCTGAGATTACATACTGCCTTTCCACTTTCTTCATCGATCCCGCAATCGCAGCACCTCCGATCGATACTGCAAGAATAGAGAAAGTGATTAATAAGGATTTTTTAATTCGCCGCTCATAAGTTGATCTTAACTCATAAGCGCCGTACTCTTTGTTGCGACCATCAAAGATGAGGTCGATCAGCGGTGCTGATAGAATTTTGTTTGTTTGCATGGTTATACTTTTTAGTGAGATAAAAAGTGAAACCATTTTCCATAAAGTTTTGCAAAAAACTATTGTGCGGTATTATTCGCTTCAGTAGCAGTTTGTTTATATCGCTGATAAAAGAAGGAAAAAAGCAACAGCAAAATTCCAATAGAGATATAAGAAATAATTTTTTCTATAGTGGAGAAATTTGCCCGGTCAATAACAACCAGTTTGAGTAAGGTAAATCCCGTTAATAAAATTGATAGCAATCGTAACCAGCCCATTTTGCTGGCTACACCTACGATAAAAAGTGCAATGGCAATAACCAACCAAATCATAGTTACTATTACCCCATCCCATTGCATTCCTGCATAAAAAACTAAACTTACAACGGCAAAGGAAGAAAGATAGTTCAATAACAGTTTTTCTGCCGGCAATAAAAAACGAACCAGTACAGCCTGAATTGTAAATACAAAACAGGCAACGCCTGTAACAGCGGCAGCACTTACATCATCAATTTTTGAGTTTGTAAAAACCAGTAAGGCCGCCACATATGTCAGCACACTATTAATTAAAAAAAGCTGCAACTCTATTATGCCGATTGGTTGTTTCCTTTTAATAGAGAAACCAAAAGCCGCCAACGTAAACAATAAATAAAACGCCGCCATGATGAAGATGGCACTTTGTTGCATAGACGCTTCGTAGCGGGTTATCGCCCAACCAATAAATAAAACCCAGCTTACCAGCATTGCTAATCGCACCATCCCTTTCCATTCCTTTTTATAAGAAAGAAAAACAATGCCTGTATTTATCAAAATAATGTAGGCAAATAACAAGTCGGCTCTGTCGGAATTGGCACTAATCAAAAATGGAATTCCATAGGCACCCGTCATTCCCAGGATAGCAATTTCCTGCCGGTTATAAACAATAGCCGTAAACGCAGTAACAATTGTAATGGCCGCCATAATTGAAAAAGCCAGACCAAACGAAAACAACTGGTAATAAGAAAAGGCCGCATAGGTAGTAAAGTAAAAGGATGCCATCGCTCCGCTAAAAAGTATGGCACTAAATAATTCGTACTTAATTTTTAACCGGACCGATAAAATATACAATATCACACCAGCCGCATAAGCTAATATTACCCGCATTCCGGGAGATATTAATTCCTGATCCACTGCATATTTTACACCGATTGAAATTCCGGCCACTAACACTACTATGCCAGCAAGGTGTAATAGGTTCAATCCGATGAAGTTTTCTAATCCTGCTGACGACTCTCGTTTCAATGAAGGAATTTCCCAACTATTCTTTTTTGCCGGAGCAATAGCGTATTCTTTTTTATTAGATGCTGTTTCAGAAAAATGGCTATTTTCTTTAAGTTGATTGATCTCATTCTTAAAAAAATCAACCTGTGCGGATAGTTTTTCTAACTCCTCTTCTAACTGCTGTATTTTTCTTTGCTCCTCTGTCATAGTAGAATTCAATACCTGAAAATAGTAAAACGAGTTAACACAGATAGGTTTTATCTGTTAACATGAAGAGTGGCAATAATCCGGCTAATAATCAGGGAGTTGCTACCCTCACCAACAACTTCTATTTTTACATAAATCAATTGGCTTGAAACGATTCCTTCATTTATATATAGCTATCGGCGGTGGGTTACTATTATTTGCTGCATGGCCGGTGTCGCCACTTACATTCCTGTTGTTTGTTTCATGGATACCGTTATTGTGGTTAGAATCGAAAGTGGAAAGCCGTAAGAAATTTTTCGGTCTCACTTACATTACCATGTTAGTGTGGAATGTAGCAACTACGTGGTGGATCTGGAATGCGTCTCCCCCCGGTGCCATAGGAGCTTTCTTAGCCAACAGTTTATTAATGTGTTTACCCTGGCTTGGTTTTAAGGTCGCCAAAAAATGGTTAGGTGACACAGCTGGTTACATTTCGTTGATTGCTTTCTGGATGTGTTTTGAATATATTCATTTACAGGATTGGGGCTTAAGCTGGCCCTGGCTTACGTTAGGCAATGGATTTGCAACGCATCCGGAATGGGTGCAGTGGTATGAGTATACCGGAACAAGCGGCGGAACATTTTGGATTTTACTGGTGAATGTTTTTTTATTCCTGCATTTAAAAAATAATTTCAACCGGGAAGCTGCGAAGAGTTATAAAAATTTATTTGCTGGGGTATTATTAATGATCACCCCAATAGCATTCTCATTAATGTTTAATATTTACAAAAGAGTACCGGGAGATGGCTCAAACATTGTAATTGTCCAACCTAATATAGATCCGTACGAAAAAGTATCAGAACTCACTGGCTCATTTGAAGCCCAGTTACAAAAACTGATCAGCACAACAGAAAAAGAAGCAGATGAAAACACCGCATTGATTATTTGGCCGGAAACGGCATTGTACACGGCTTCAAGATTGGATGAACAAAATCTACAACAAAATTATTTTCTCAATCCGCTCTGGGGTATGTTGAAAAAATATCCAAACGCATCGCTGTTTACCGGTATAGAAAGTTTCAGGATGTTTGACAAAGCCACTAAGCAATCTGAAGAGTACGATGGGTTTCATTACGAATCATATAACGGTTCTGTTATACTGGATAGTAGCGGTGCAAAATCCTTTTATCATAAATCCATGCTGGTACCGGGAGTAGAAACATTGCCCTGGTTCTTAAAATTTATTGATAAATGGTTTGCAAAATTTGGTGGGACCACGGCAGGCTATGCAAGACAATCGGAAAGAACAGTCCTCGAATCAAAAGGCGGTTATAAAATAGCTCCCTCTATTTGCTACGAAAGTATTTATGGCGAATACATGAGCAAATATGTACGTAATGGAGCCAATCTTATTTGCATTATCACTAACGATGGCTGGTGGAAAAACACTCCCGGCCATAAACAACATATGAACTATGCAAGACTTAGGGCTATAGAAACGAATAGGTGGGTAGCAAGAAGTGCCAATACCGGTATCAGTTGTTTTATTAATCATAATGGAGTTGTTATCAATCCGCAGCCATACGATACAGCGGCCGCTATAAAATTGTATATACCAAAAAAAAATTCTCTTACGTTTTTTGTAAAATATGGCGACATACTTTCAAAAATTATGACTGCACTCAGCATTGTACTATTGGGTTGGACTATCACATTAAAAATTCGGGATAAATTTTTTAAAAAGAAGCATGCAGTATAAAAAGGGGCAGTTTAAATTATGGCCAAATCATTCTTATATCAAAACAAAAAAATAGTTTACCGTGTGGCAGGCACCGGCAATCCCGTAATTCTTGTACATGGTTTTGGTGAAGACGGAACTATATGGGATCTGCAAGCAGCATATCTCAAACAAAATTGCAAGATTATCATTCCTGATTTACCAGGCAGTGGTGACTCTGAATTAATTGATGACATGAGCATTGAAGGAATGGCGGAAGTCATTCATTCCATTATTCATGAAGAAGAGATTGAAGCTTGTCCTTTTATCGGGCACAGCATGGGTGGTTATATTACATTAGCCTTTGTTGAAAAATATTATAATCATGTAAGTTCATTCGGACTTTTTCATTCCTCAGCATTTGCAGACAGTGAAGAAAAAATTGCTACCCGCCGAAAAGGAATCGCTTTTATAAAAGAACACGGAGCTTTTGAGTTTTTAAAAACAGCAACTCCTAATCTTTTTTCGCCTAACACTAAGGATGAACGGCCAGAATTGATAGCCGAACAGATAGCTTCTTTAAGCAGCTTTTCGGGAGAGGCATTGGTCTCCTATTACGAAGCTATGATACAGCGACCCGATAGAACCCATATTTTGCGTCAAGCAACTGTGCCTGTACTTTTTGCGATGGGAAAATACGATACTGCCATACCCCTTGCTGATGGCCTGAAACAATGCCATCTTCCTGAAAATTCGTACATTCATATTTTGCAACAATCCGGTCATATGGGTATGCTGGAAGAGACTGAAAAAACAAACCTGCTTTTGGAGAAATTTTTGCTGCAATAATGAAATTCAATTCTTACCCCTTCCTTTCATGAAGAAATTTTTACTGGCCATATCGTTGCTACTTGTTTTGTCGGCTTCTTTAAATGCTGCGCATATTATTGGAGGTGAAATGCGTTATACTTATCTGAGTACTTCCGGAAACATTAGAACTTATAGAATTACTCTTATTTTATTTAGAGGAGATGATCCAACGGGAGCTCCTTTAGCAGCAAGCTATGTTGTTGGCATTTACAATAATGATAACGGTCAAAAAATAACCAGTACCGCTGCAAATAGTAACTGGCTTATTTCAAAAGATGGTGGAGATCAAGGTGTGCCTATAATTTTTCCAGCTTGTATTCAAGGAGCTCCTTCTCTGAATTATACTTATGCTGTATATACAATGGAAGTGAGTTTGCCAGAGAATCAAAATGGCTATACAGTCGCTTATCAAACTTGTTGCCGAATTAGCGGAATGGTGAATGTTGCAAATAGTACAGGTTCTACTTATGCTTGTGTTATACCAGGTTTAATTCAACGTCCAACAGGAGAAGACAGCTCCCCAATGTTTAGTGCTCCAGTTAATGTTATTTGTAAAAATTCTCCGTTTGTTTTAAACTTTTCCGCAGTTGATCCAGATCCGGAAGATGTTCTTGTTTATAGTTTTTGTGATGCCTGGAATGGCGGTGTATCAACCAACGCTGGATTTGATAATCCTGCCCCACCTCCCTATGGAACCGTTAATTATAACTCACCTTATAGCGGTGTTAACCCATTTGGTACTAGTATTAATATTGATCCAAATACGGGCATCATTTCAGGCACAGCACCTGATTTTGGAAAATATGTTGTTAGTGTTTGTATTGATGTGTATCGAAATGGAATTCGTTTTGCATCACACCGAAAAGATTTGATTGTACAGGTTTCTGATTGTGCCGTAACAACGGCAAACCCAATGCCTAATTTTGTTACCTGTGATGGCTTTAATGTTCAGTTTTCGCATACAAGCACAGGAGCAACTACTGTTTTTTGGGATTTTGGAGTAGGTTCTATATTAGATGATACTGCTAATATTGGTAATCCAACATATACCTATACAGATACAGGTACTTATAATGTAAAGTTTGTAATTAACCGGGGAACTGCTTGTGCAGATTCTGTAATCAGGAAGGTTGGAGTTTATCCAGGCTTCGTACCAGGCTTTGAGTATATAGGCAGTTGTTTTCAAAATCCTTTTCAATTCAGAGATACAACCAATCCACGTTATGGTTCTGTAAATAGCTGGCGATGGAATTTTGGCGACCCAACAACAACGGCTGATATTTCAACAGTAAGAAATCCTCAATGGACCTATGCCGGGCCAGGATTAAAATCTGTATCAATGATTGTAACCAGTACAAAAGGTTGTATTGACACCGCGACTGTAGATATTGATGTGTTGGATAAACCAAACCTCACATTAGCTTTTAGAGATACTTTAATATGTGTTCCGGATAATGTACAACTAAATGCTGCTACTACTGGCACAGGTACTTTTAGCTGGAGCCCACTCAGCAATATTACTAATCCAACTACTGCTACTCCTACTGTGAGCCCAACTTCCACCACCCGGTATTATGTCAACTTGGATGAGAATGGTTGTTTTGCCCGTGATTCGGTGGAAGTACGGGTAGTTGGCTTTGTTACTTTAAATGCAATGGCAGATACAACTATTTGTCAAACGGATGGAGTACAATTAACAGCCGCTACAGATGGTCTGCAATTTCTCTGGACCCCATCGCAAACATTGTCAGATCCAACTATTCTAAATCCTGTTGCCACTCCAACTCAAACTATAACTACTTACCAAATAGAAGCCCGGATAGGTAGCTGCCGGGCAACAGATAATGTTACCATTACAACAGTTCCTTATCCCATTGCCAATGCAGGTGCACCACAAACAATTTGTTACAATACCTCCACCCAATTAAATGGTTCGCATGATGGCAGCAGTTTTTTTTGGACACCTACTACCTACCTCAATGATCCAACTATATTAAATCCTGTTGCAACACCGCCCAGAACAACACAATACATACTTTCTTCGCTTGATACAAGAGGTTGCCCCAAACCTGGCAGAGATACTGTATTAATAACCGTTAATCCAAGAGTGAGGGCATTTGCCGGAAGAGATACTACAGTAATTGTTGGGCAGCCTTTGCAATTTGGCGGAACAGGTGGTGTAAATTATGTTTGGACTCCTTCCAGCTATCTTAACAATCCAACCGTTGCCAATCCTATTGGTGTTTATGGTGCCGAAGTAGATAGTATTCGGTATAAATTGGTAGTAACAGATGCTGCAGGCTGTCCTGATTCTGCTACTGTAAAAGTTACGGTGTTTAAAACGAAGGCATACGTTTTTGTACCTACTGCCTTTACGCCAAATAATGATGGTCTTAATGATCTTATAGCACCGATTGCCGTGGGTATGCAACGGATCAATTACTTCAGTATTTATAATCGCTGGGGGCAATTGGTTTTTACAACTACTATTAATGGGCGAGGATGGGATGGCCGTATAAATGGTTCCATTCAAACCACTGGAGTTTTTGTATGGATGGTGAGTGCTGTTGATTATACCGGTAAGCCGTATTTTCAAAAGGGAACGGTGGCGTTGATACGGTAGGTGTTGCTCGCAAAGGCGCAAAGACGCTAGTACAAAACTCTATGCTTTTAATTCGCTTATACTTAAAGACTCGTAGTTTTTACTGGCAATGGCGCAAAGACCCTAGGACAAATATTCACAAGCCATTTACTACTCTTTTTATTCCATCTTTAATTAAAGCCTCATTAAAATTAATCAGCAACCCCAACTTCATACCTGTAAGTTTAAGATAAGTAAGTAATTGTTTATAGTGTACCGGAGCCAACTATTCCACTGATTTCAATTCAATTATTACTTTATTCTCAATAATCATATCTGGCTTGAAGCCAACGTCAATCTTTACATCCTTCCAAACTACCGGAAGAGAGGGTTGCCGTTGAACAAACAGACCATGTTCAGTTCTGCATTCAAAGTCTAAAATAGATTCATAAACAGACTCAAATAAACCAGGTCCTAATTCCCGATGCACCCGATATACAGTATCTACTATAACTTTCGCAATCTCATTCTCACTCATAAAATCAATTATATCATTTAACGAAGAAATTAAATTTAAACATCTTATAGCGACTTTGCGTCTTTGCGAGAAAAAATATCTTATATCTTAGCAAGATAATCTTCAGTATGAAAAAGATCGTTTTCATCACCGGTGCTACATCAGGATTTGGAGAGGCTTGTGCTTATAAATTTGCAGCAGATGGTTATGATATTATTATTAACGGCAGAAGAACAGATCGTTTGCAGGTATTAGCGGATGAACTGGAAAATAAATACAATATCGCCGTATTGCAATTGCCATTTGATGTACAAAACGAAAATGCAGTTTTTGAATCAATAAAGAATATTCCTGCTGACTGGCAGACCATTAATGTACTAATCAACAATGCAGGGCTGGCATTGGGCCGTGACTATTTTAATGAGGCCGATGTAAGCGATTGGAATACGATGATTGATACGAATGTGAAAGGATTTTTGTATGTGGCCAAAGCAGTTTCTCAATTGATGGTAAAACAAAGCAAAGGACATATCATTAATATGGGTTCCATTGCAGGTAAAGAAGTGTATGAAAAAGGGAATGTGTATTGCGCTACCAAATTTGCAGTGGACGCATTAAGCCAGGCTATGCGAATTGACCTGCTCCGTCACAATATTAAAGTCACATCCATCAATCCCGGTGCGGCCGAAACTGAGTTTTCAGTAGTTCGGTTTAAAGGCGATGAAGGCACTGCGAAAAAAATATATGATGGCTTGAAACCGCTTTCGGCCGAAGATGTAGCAGAGGTAATTTTTTACTGTGCCACACTGCCGCCACATGTTTGTATCAACGATTTGTCCATTACCTGCCTGCAACAGGCCAATACTATTTACTTCAACCGGGTCAATCCGGCATGATTCATATCAAAAAAACTTTGATTATAACAAGGAATTAACTTTATTTGTACACCCCCAGTAATCTTACCCCTCTGTTGGCCTGAATGTTGCCGTAGTTCCCCTTCGAAAATGTACCTGAATAGAAAGATTTCCGGTTAACATACAATATCTGTTATGAAAAAGCCGTACCTCTTAGCCGCAGCATTTACATTATTTACCTCCGTAGTATTTTCACAAGATGTTATTCGCCTGCAGTCTTGCAGTAACGATATGATTTCCCGCCAGGTAGATAGTCTTAAAACTTTGTATGGAAAAGATGGATATGTATTATTGAAAGAAGCATCCATTAATATGGAAAGTGAGTTTGAAATGCCCGTAATTGTTCCCCTTACACAAGGAAGCTGGTACCAGTTTGTTTTCATTGGCGATTATAATTCCCGTTTATACGAAGTAAGAATGTACGACTGGCAGGAAAGACAAGTTATTTTTCGCCAGAAAAAATGGGGCGAAATTGATGGCAATGTAATCAGCTATTCTTATATCCCTCAATTTTCAGAGTTCCATATGATGAAGCCGGTGCAGGTAAACAAACAAAAGAAAAAGAATCTTTGTGGTTATGTGATGTTGTTTAAAAGAAGTGGTGAAGGCAATGCTAATACAGCTCCAACTACTCCATCTGCAGATAAGTAAGTTTTTATTTAAAATATTTTTTTGATAAAAAACCGGTCTAAATAGATCGGTTTTTTATTTTTTATACACTGGAAAAGTTGGCGAATTTTTTTAAGCTTTTTATTTCATGCAATGACGCTAAGATCAAATACAAAAGAACTAAAAACTTTATATGATACTGTCTTTGTTTGCCCGGGCTGATCATCTTACTATTATTGAGTGAAATAGTTTGTATGAAAAAGCACTAAGAGACTTAGTGCTTTGAAAAAAATATATAATTAGATTTTATTATTGCGCCAGCGAAATTCTTACTTAGGAATACTGCGGTTTTGCTCAAAGTAGAGTTTTAAGCTTACCCGGTTATTAAGAATATAGTCAATTGAAGGTGCCAGGCGAACAACTTTTTGTCCTGCCGTTCCGAAAGATGTACCCTGGTCTAATTTACTGTTAGCCGTAGCATCATCCCGCAGGCTGAAATCAAGCCGGAATGTTACATCATTATCGAGCTTCATCTTACCAATCTTCTTAATTAATGGGAAGCCCTTCTTTCTCCAGTTAAAGCCAAATGTAACTTCAGTAGAACGGTTTTCTGCTAACTGGTAATCAATCAAACTTAAACTAAGCTGACGGCTCTTCCTGAATTCAAATCTTGTTGTAAGCTGGTTAGTGAACGTCATATCAATTTCAATCAACGGATCAAATGCTTCAGCAATAGTAATGTTCGGCACCAGGAAGAAAGGAATATAATTACCTGTCAATGGGTCTACAAAGTTTGGATAACCCACTCTAAACGGATCAGCAAATAACAAGGCTGTATTAAAGCTGTTCATGCTAAAGGTACTGTGATAGCCGTGGCGGATTGTGAAGTTGGTAAATATTTTATCTAACCCTGGTATTCTTGATAAGCCATTATAAGTAACTGCCCAGTTTGGTTTAGGCAAAATACCAGAGAACGGATTGGACCTGATATTTGGATTACTGTTCTTAGTCAAATTAATACTTCCCGGATCTTTTTTGGTGTACGCTGCTATGAATGCAGGTATCACTACATCCTGTGCATAACGACCATATCCTTGCACATATCCATCCGGACCAGTTGGGTTACCGGTGGCATAAGGATTTACTCCACCTAATTTCTGAGACAATAGCAATCTATTATTCTCAAATGTTTTAAATGTTTCAGATATAACATTCGGATCAAACTTGGTGAACAACGTTTGGTATGAAATATAACTTACCGTAAAGCTTCCTAATGCATAAGGGTTCAGTCTTTCTAACCCAACATTATCAAACTCACTGATATTTTTATACAGCTCAGAATATTGCTTATCAAAAGTTTTATCCAGGTTAATATCAATATTAAAATCACGGAACGGACTTACCTGCGCCGTAATGTTAAGCCGCTGGTTAAAACGTTGTTGAATTAGTGCAGAAACTAAAGTATCTGTTGACAATAACCCTTTTGCACCAAAGCGGTTTATCCAGTTGGTGTCCGGCTGGTAACCGAAAATATAACCAAAGCCAGGCTGACCACTTTTTAAATTCTGGCCCAACACTCTTGTGCTATCCATGTAGCCCGGCAAAGTAGTTCCAAAATCTTCGGTGTACTGAATGCCCACCCTCTTTACAGCAGTTGCTATTTGCAGGAAAGCTTTTGGAATGCCACCAATTTCGGGCAATTGGTTAGGGTCTTTTCTCTCTTTTATTTTCTTAGCCTTGATCTTTTTAATTCTTTTGATCTTTCCTTTTTTATTTCTTATCGTATCATACCGCACCGTACCATCACCCTGGTTTAGTTGTAGCGGATTTGGTGAAGGTGGTGCTATGCCTTTATCATCACTTCCTGTTGGGGCATTACCCTTTGTATCATTTCCTTTCTTGTTATTTCCCTTTTTGCTATCGCCACCATCTTTACCATCATCAGGAGTATTCGCTCTTGGCTGTCTTGGGGTATTTGAATTTACTGCACGCAAAAATCTCGATTTATTATATAATTCTTCAAACTTCAATTCGCCGTTAATATTTCTTGTTTGTGTATTTCCCAGTGTATTACCCAGCAATCTTGCTTCTGGTAATAAAGAGGCCGCCAACCAGTTATATTTTGTGTTGTAGCTGGCACGGAGTGTTGTCCAGTCGAGGAAAGGAATTTTTTGTGTGGGTACGTTATACGTAATCGTTGCTTCCTGGCGATAGGTTGTATTTCTTCCGCCTTTGAATAAATTATTTTTTATAGAATCCTTTTTCTGCTTTGTGTCAATGCGCCCAAATGGCTCATCAATTCTGGCATTATTTACTGCATTAAAATCAATAGAGATCGATCTTGTAAGGTTCCATTGCACTATATAATAACGGTCAAAAGTAAAATACTTATTGTAAGTCTCTGGTATTTTATATGGCCCTCCTCCTACATTGCGTGGCCGTATAGCACCAAACTGGCGGAACACATCTGCACGGAATGAGATTTGCGAAGGAGCATAATTGAAATTAATATCCTTTATAAGAGCAAACCATTTTGATTTGGACTTAATCAAATTCTTAAATGGCTCAAACGGTTTTGTTTGTGGTGCATAAGTATATCCTACTGCACCACGGGTACGGCGTATCTCATCTCTTTCTATCAGTGGGTTGTGACTCAATGTCTGTAAATAAGAATAATTAAAATCAAAATTGGTAATACTCCATGGCTTAGGACGTTTGCCATCTGTTTTTAATTTCCTTACATTAGTAAGGTTGATCGTTTTTATAGTAGTTATATCCTGCGATTCATTTCTGATAGAATCTTTTATGGAAGCATCGGCTTCCTTTACTTTTTCTTTTAATTTAATATCAAGATCATAAGGATCATACTCCGGGGTACTGCTGCTGCGGCTGATACCTGCATATACCGGTATTTGTAGTCCTAGTTTTTTAGGAAATAATTTTCCTGCTTCAATTGTTGCAGATGCATCAAGTGTATATACATCTTCCCTGCTTCGTTCATTCACTCGTTGCTCTAATGTACCAAAGCCGCTGCTTCTTGCTGTGGCAGACAAACTAAATGTTCCAAGATCAGCTAATCGTATATCAGTACGGGCCAACGCTGCCCAACCGCCCTGTTCATCTAATTGAGAAAAGCGAAGCTCATTAAACCATACTTCTGTACAAGCTACTTCCAATTTTGTATTCTCTACCCCTAATAA
>LNFJ01000114.1 GCA_001464625.1 Bacteroidia bacterium Ga0077558
CCCGTAACACCTGAAGTGACTTTCTTCCCAAAAATGAACATCGGTGCTGCCGCTCCATGATCTGTTCCTGTACTGGAGTTTGATTTGATACGGCGTCCGAACTCTGAAAAAGTTAAGCCGATTACCCGGTCCTGGATTCCGAGAAACTGGCAATCATCTACAAATGCTTTGATGGCGTTAGATACATTACCCAAAAGATTAGCATGTGTACCAGTTGATGTATCAGTGGTATTTACCTGCAAAGAGTGGGTGTCGAATCCACCATAGCTCACCATGTAAATTCTTGTTTTCAATCCACCCTTAACTAAACGGGCAACAATTTTTAATTGATCGGCTAATGAATTATTTGTTGGATAGACACTCTGTTGTGTTACCAGGTTCGCAGCATCTTTTATTCTAGTTGCATACAAATTAGTTTGCTTGGCTACAGTTCTTATATAAGAAAGCTCATATCCCATAGGATTGTTGGGGGCAGGATCTGCAATGTTGTTAAGCAGGTTATAAAAACTGGTCGGATTTGTAATACTCATTCCCATACTTACACTTGGTCCTTGCATGGTAAGGGAAGTCAACGATCCGATTTGAATGGCCAACGGATCTGGCATCGTGGTGTTAGGATAGCCTGTCGGAAAATTGGGATATTCTGTATTAAGATATCGACCCGCCCAACCTGAATTAATAACTTGGGTACTTGATGATCCACTCATCCAAATATCTGTTGCTCTAAAGTGAGAAAAGTTGGGAGAGGGATAACCAACCGACTGTACAATATTTAATTTTCCTTCATTGTATAAAGCCTGCAAACCCGTCATGCTTGGATGAAGCCCCGTATTTGCATAACCAGTCAATCCTAATATTTTATTTTGCTCTATAGCCACATTTGTTCTTGCAGTATAATAATTGCTATAGGTAGAAATTGGAATCACCATATTTAATCCATCATTACCACCATTTAATTGTATTATCACCAACACATGATCAGTTTCTATTGGAGGCAACACTAAAGCCCTCATCAGGGGAGACTCTGCGTTGAATGCCTTTACGGAATAGCCATCCACAACAGCTGGCAGCAATGCAGCCGCAGGCACAGTATTTTTTATAAAATCTCTTCTTTTCATGGTTGGTTAGTTTACAAGAGATCAGGACAATTGATACTCCGATAAATTCATCAGGTATTGATAAAATGATTTCAGCCGGTTATTTACAATATTAAAATTGGTAGTATTAGCTGGGTCGGCTATATAAGCATTCCAGGCATTCGTCCAATAATAATCCTGCGTTTGATTACTAAGTAAAATCTGTTCTTTAATTAATTGTTTAGAAGCTGCTGATAATGGAACCCGGTATAAAATCGCTAATGCATCATCAATTAAAATGTTAGGATCTCCCGGGTTGGATAAAGTCTGAGTAAATGCAACTGCATTGATTTGTATTCGCTTTCCATTGCGGGAGTAGCCAGTAAGAATCATTGTATCCGTAAACTGGTTTCGCTTCGGCAATGTATCTGAGTTAATCCATAATTCATGAAACTGCGGTTCCTGATAATAGGCCGCCCATCCGGATACATCTGGTGGGTCGCCAATATCCTGGTTCATAGAAGTAAGCCAGTTGCGTATATAATTCCACATAGCATATGCATCTGCATATTCTGAAGTACTATTTGGAAATACTACAGCAAACTCACGAAGGCAACTAATCACTGCATCAACAGGACTTTTTATTAAACACCCCTGGTTCAGTACATCAAAAAAATGTTCGCTTTTCAACAGCGCATCCAATACGGGTTTTACTTCATAATTATTGTTGCGGAAAATAGTAGCCAGGGGTTCTATAACATTTGTTTCTGCTGCAGCATCTATTTTATAATATACAAACCAGCGGTACAAACAGCGGCAAATGTATTTTGATACTTCTTGCTTATTAAAAATCATTGTAATCAAATCATCTGTTTCTAAGGCCCCATTAGCTCCTGTTCTGCCCGCAACAACTGTATTACTATAATAAGAAGAAAACTGTTTATTAGTTTCATCATGTCTTGTTGCATCCCAAAAAACGGCGTAGGTAGTGCCGTTGATGCGCCAGCCTGTTAGCACTTTAGCTGCTGTCTTCACATCATCTTCAGTGAACCCAGCACCGGGGCCCTTACCTAACGTAAACAATTCCTGCAACTCTCTTGAATAGTTTTCATCAGGAGCAGTTTTCGTATTCAAATAACCGTTAAGATAACGGAGCATTCCGGCATCAATCGTTACATTTTTTACTAATTGTTTAAAATTGCCCAATGCATTTTGTCGTAACAAGGCATGATGATGGTATACATAATGAGAATTTCCAATAGTAGTTGTTTCCGTTCCAAAATGATCGGCCCAAAACAAAGTCAATCTTTCCCTGATACTTCTGTCTTGATTGATCATTAAACCAGCCCACCATTTTTTAAAAGAGTTGCGACGCTGGCCGTTAAGTGATCCATCGTTAGTTGGATTATTAACCCAGGTGGTTCCGGCAGCTACAGTTGGGTCTGCTACTCCGGGACTATAATCATTTACTGGTGGTGAGGGTAAAGGAGCTGTTGGAGAAAGCAACTCATCAACTGCCTGTTCCATCGTCCGGGTAAGAAAATAATCTAAATCCGATTTACGGGAGCCAAACATGGTACGCTTAAGAAGATGTTGTACTACATTCTTTGTCCATGGTCCGCTATAGGGATTAAGCCCCGATTGGGTGCGGAAACCGGTGTTTGAATAAGCATCGGTAGCCTTTTTCTTCCGGGCCGCAAGAAAGTCACGTCTGTCCATAGCAATTGATTGGGTGAGCCTGAGAAGCTAAAGTTAGATAAAGGTTTAAGGGGTTGCAAGAAAATGATCATGCAAAATTGAAATTAGAGTAATAATACTTTTATCCCTTTTCTAGAATCGGAATTTTCACAAACTTCTATTATTACAAGTTGGAGTTCCCGTCTAAATTGCTTGCTTAATAAACTTCCTTTAATCGCCCAGCAATTTCACCATGATATTTTTATAAAAAACGGTGCTCTTGGGATCGTGGCCTTGCAAAGCAATAGTGCCACTGGAAAGTAGGCGACCTGCCATACCAGTGTCTCTTGTTACATCATTCGGTTCTGTATAGTCGGTTATTAGTTTATCGTTTACCTTAACCGTGATGCGTTTGCCTTTTACCTTAATGTGCATGGCAAACCATTCTTCATCTTTTGCTGGTGCTTCTTTTACATCCTGAATGGCATATAAACCGGCGGTTCTGCGCCAATCTGTATGCGAATTGTTAACCTGTACTTCATATCCCTTCTTAGGCCAGGAGCTTTCCTGATATATGGTATGAAAATAAATACCAGAATTAGAACCCGGCATTGTCTTAACATCGATTTTCAATTCAAAATTTTTAAAATTGTGTTGTTGAACCGAACCATCATAATAAAGATGCGCCACGTTTCCATTCACTACTATCATTCCATCTTCCACTCTGAATGTTTGTGGATTAGTACCAACTTTCCAGCCATCCAGACTTTTGCCATCAAAAATGGAAACCCATCCTTTCATAGTATCATTATCAGAACAAAAAGAAAAACAAGTGACAATGATGCTGAGAAACAGAATGAGTTTTTTCATACCCCTTTTTTACTTCTGGTGATGGATGAAATTAAGTAAAATAGTGAGTAAGACTAAATAAAAAACCGGAAGCTCATCACTTCCGGTTTTTTATTTTGTATATGAATCTTGTTATTGGATATTTTCTATAATGCCTGCAATACCTTGTCCCCCGCCAACACAAGCCGTAATCATTCCATACTTTTTATTCAGCCGCTTCATATCATGCAAATTTTGAATGGTGAGTTTAGCACCTGTACAACCTAATGGATGTCCTAATGCAATGGCACCACCATTAATATTTACCTTGGATGGATCAAGACCTGCTTCTCGTATTACCGCTAAAGCTTGTGATGCAAATGCTTCATTCAACTCTATCAAGTCTATATCAGCCAAATTAAGACCTGTTTGTTTTAAAACTTTTGGAATTGCAGCCACAGGGCCAATTCCCATTATGCGTGGATGCACACCTGCAACTGCACTGCTTACTAACCGTCCAATTGGCTTAAGCCCCAATTCATTCATCATTCTTTCTCCCATCACAATTACAAAAGCCGCACCATCTGAAGTTTGAGAAGAATTACCAGCTGTAACAACTCCGCCAGCTGCAAATGCAGGTTTCAATTTTGCCAGTGCTTCAATTGAAGTATCTGCTCTTGGTCCTTCATCTGTGTCAACAATCGTATTCTTCTTTTGCTTTTTACCCTTTGCATCTAAATAAATTTCTTCCACATCAATAGGAAGAATACCAGGTTTAAAATATCCGCTTTTGATAGCATTAATTGCTTTTTGATGTGAGTTGTACGAAAACTCATCCTGGTCTTCACGGCTTACTTTATAATCTTTTGCAACCGCTTCGGCAGTTAGTCCCATGCTGAGATAATAATCGGGTTCGTCTTTTGCAATTTTATAAGATGGTACCGTTTTCCAACCAGCCGTAGGAACTAAACTCATGCTTTCTGTACCACCTGCAATGATACAATCAGCCATACCCATTCTTATTTTGGCAGTAGCAATAGCAATAGTTTCTAAACCAGATGCACAGTAACGGTTAACAGTAACACCCGGCACTTCAAACCCTAATGCTCTGGCCGAAATGATGCGGCCAAATTGTAAACCCTGCTCTGCTTCAGGAACAGCGTTACCCACAATAACATCGTCTACCATTTTGCCTTCCAACTGAGGTACAGTTGCCATTAGCCCTTTAATTACTTCCACGGCCAAATCATCAGGGCGATAAAAACGAAATCCACCCCGTTTTGCTTTTCCTACAGCTGTTCGGTACCCGGCAATTATATAAGCTTCCTGCATAAAAAAATTTTTATTGTTTGTACGCTATGGTCATTTAAGCTCTGTTCTTAAGCATAAACCAAAGTTAGTTGTTTATGCAACTTTCTATACCAAAATTAATGGATTCAGTTATCCGGAAAAAAAGTTTTTGGTTTCCGTATGCTGATAGGGTTTCTTTGAAAAAAATTTAACCATGAAAAACCTGTTTTTGGCTATTATCGTTCTGATTTTCTGTGCTTGTGGTGCTTCGAAAGACAAAAAAGCTGCTACGGCAAATGGCGCCTCACTGGAAAGCAGATTGGCTTCATTTATGACAGCTAATGACAACATGAACATTGAAGAAATGGCAGATTACCTTTATCCAAAGCTGTTTACCATTGCACCAAAGGCAGATTTAATAAAAAGTATGCAAGAAACCTTTAATGGTGATGAAATGCAAGTTGAGCTTGATGAGGTAAAGGTTGATACACTATACCCTGTTTTTGATTTTGGTGAAGGAAGCTATGCAAAGGTGAAATACTCCATGGTAATGCGGATGAATTTTAAAAACAATTCAGATAGTACTTCCGATAATAAAGAGATGTTGGAAAATATTAAACAATCGATGGCTGCCGAATATGGTGCAGACAATGTAAGCCTCGATGATAAAGGCATTATAAGCATTAAAGAGAAAAGTATAATGGTGGCTATTAAAGATGAGTATGCTAAAGAATGGTCTTTTGTAGAACTAAAAGAAGATGACCCCATGACAGAGAAACTATTTACTAAAGAACTATTGGCAAAATTGGCTACTTATAATTAAGCTATACCTGAACTCATGTATAAAATTCTTCGAAATATTCTTTTCTTATTTCCAGCTGAAGGGGTTCATTATTTTGCAATGAATAGTTTGAAATTACTTTGCAGGCTTGGTTGTAAAAAGCTGATCGCTGCAAGCTATTCTACAAATGATCCAAAAACTACAACTACCTTTTGTGGTTTAGATTTTAAAAATCCCGTGGGACTAGGGGCTGGCTTTGATAAAAATGCAAAATATCTAAACGAATTAGAAGCACTTGGTTTTGGTTTTGTAGAAATAGGAACTGTTACACCAGTACCACAAGCTGGAAATGATAAACCAAGACTATTTCGTTTGCCACAAGACAAAGCCCTGATTAACCGGATGGGATTTAATAATGATGGGGTGAAGGTTGTAGCGAAGAAGTTAAAAGAATGGAAAGATTCTCAGGAGTCAAGAGTCGGGAGACAGGAGTCAACAGCCGCCAACTCCAGACTAAGGACTAATGACTCAAGACTCATTATCGGTGGAAATATTGGCAAAAACAAAATCACACCCAACGAAGACGCCTGGAAAGACTATGAAATTTGTTTCAAGGAATTACATCCGTATGTTGACTATTTTGTAGTGAATGTTAGTTCTCCCAACACACCCGGTTTAAGAGAATTGCAGGAAAAAGATTCCTTGCGCAAAATTTTATCACATTTACAAACAATTAATGCCACCCAATCGAACCCCAAGCCTTTGCTGTTGAAAATTGCACCTGATCTTACCCAGGATCAAATTGATGATGTAATAGAACTGGCATTAGAAATTAATTTAGACGGACTCGTAGCAACTAATACAACAATCAGCCGTTCCGGACTCATGACTCCCGACTCACGACTCGCTTTAATTGGTGCAGGTGGTTTAAGTGGTTTACCCGTAAAACAAAGAAGCACAGAAATAGTAAAGTACATTTGTGACAAAACAAAAGGGAAAATCCCCGTTATTGCTTCAGGCGGTATTTTTACAGGAGCAGATGCTAAAGAGAAATTAAATGCCGGTGCTGCATTAGTACAGGTATGGACAGGTTTTATTTATGAAGGGCCTGCAATTGTAAAAAGAATTTGCAAATCATTATAAGCTAAAAAAATGGAGCATTTATTAACATCGGAGAGTATTATCAGTTTCTTAATTCTTGTTGTACTGGAAGTAGTGCTGGGAATTGACAATGTAATTTTCGTAAGCATTATCATGAACCGGCTGAAAGATAAGAAACAACAAAACAAAGCCCGCCGTTATTGGATGTTCTTTGGAATTATTTTGAGAAGCTTATTATTACTGGGACTAGGCTGGTTGCTGTCGCAAAAAGGGAAAGCGGTATTTCATATTGGTGATAAAGGGTTTGACCTGGCAAGTATTGTAATGCTGGCAGGTGGTTTATTCCTGATTTATAAATCAGTAATGGAAATACACCATAAACTGGAAGGCGAAGACCCTAATGAAACAGCAAAAGCTCAAAAATCTCTTTCGTTTGGCAAAGCTATCGGGCAAATTGTACTTATTGATGCAGTTTTTTCATTCGACAGTGTTATTACTGCTGGTGGCACTACCAAGCATGTAGAAATAATGATTGCTGCTGTGGTAATAGCTATGACGATTATGTTTTTGTTCAGCGGAAAAATTTCGGGCTTTATACATAAGCATCCAACCTTAAAGATGCTGGCACTTTCATTTTTAGTAATGATCGGGTTAAGTCTAATTATGGAAGGCTGGGATGCTGATGCTGCACATGAATTAAAACTGAAAAATTATATCTACTTCGGTATGGCGTTCTCGTTTATTGTAGAAATGCTCAACATGACAATGATGAGTAAAGCCAAAAAGACAAAAGCTCATGTGGTAAAATTAAATGTGCCAGTGCTTGATGAAGATGAAAAAAATGAATCAGATATGGCAAAGTAAAGCGGCCGCCACCACTCCTGCTGTTTCCGTTCGCAATCTTGTTTCGCCCAACGATACAGGAATAAATTGATGCAGCAAAGCCAGCTCAATTTCTTTTGAGGTAAAATCACCTTCCGGACCAATGAGGATGAGTTGATTTGAAGGTTTGGAAGCGAGTTGATGAGCTAAAGATTGTTTGTTACCCTCAACGCAATGAGCAATCAATTTCTGATAATTGTCAAATTGCCGAATTACCAAATCCCCAAATTGAACTGGTTCATGCAAAACAGGCAGCCAGCATTGTTGTGATTGTAGCATTGCACTAACAACAATTCCCTGCAAACGATCTTCTCGAAATTTTTCTTTTTCTGTTCTTTCACACAACAGCGGAATTATTTCTGATACACCTAACTCTGTTGCCTTTTCCAAAAACCATTCAAAGCGATTTGTATTTTTTAGCAGCGAGATTGCAATAGCAACATTTTTCCTGGGTTTCGAATGCTGAGTTTTTGATTTAACCTCAACAGTACAATGCTTTTTGTTGTCATAAATAATTTCACTTTTAATCAACGTTCCTTTTCCATCAGTCAGATTAATTAATTCCCCGGTTTTCATTCTTAAAACCTGAACAATGTGCTTTGACGTTTCTTCATTAAGTACAATAGCTTCATTGCCGTCGTACTGATTAATATAGAAAAAAGGAAGTGCCATAAAATAAAATGTCCCATCTGGAGGGACGAGACAAATCTAAAATCTAAAATCGCAAATTTAAAATTTAAAATGGAATGTCTTCATCATCTTCTGGTAAGTCGTTCATTTTACTTCCGGTTTGTACAAATACTCTTGCTCCATCACCACCAGCATCAGATACTGGTTTCCAGGCTCCACCCGGTAAGCCAATTCCATTGTACGGATCATCATCCCATCCGGTAAATTTCTGAATATGCAAGAGTGCTTTCAGTTTGATTGTTTCCAAAGAACCATTACGGTGCTTGGCTATTTTCACTTCTGTTAATCCTTTTATGTTTTCTCCTTCCGAATTCGTTGTAATGTCATAATACTCCGGCCGTGAAAGGAAGATAACCATATCCGCATCCTGCTCAATAGCACCAGATTCCCGGAGGTCACTCAATTGTGGAGTTTTAGAACCATCTTTTGCGCCACGGGTTTCTACTGCTCGACTCAACTGTGAGAGTGCAATAATGGGGACATTTAATTCTTTCGCCAGTGCTTTTAAGTTCCTGGAAATGTTACTGATCTCTTGCTCTCTGTTGCTATTTTTATTTTCGCTGGTACCACTCATTAACTGTAAATAGTCAATGATGATTAAACCAATATTATGTTTGTTCTTTAAACGACGGCATTTAGCTCTCAATTCAAAAATATTCAACGCCGGAGTATCGTCAATAAATAACGGAGCTTGTGCTAATCGTTGTATACCTCTTGCATACAACTGTTTCATTTCATGCTCTTCTAATTTACCTCTTGCAATTTTCTCTAACCATATTTCACTTTCTGCAGAAAGAATACGTTGCACCAATTGACCAGCACTCATCTCTAATGAAAACAATGCAACTGGTGTTTGTTTGCTGGCACTCATCACTGCATTGCGGGCAAGGTTCAATGCAAATGCCGTTTTACCCACGGCAGGTCTTGCAGCTAAAATAATCAAGTCGGTATTTTGCCATCCGTAGGTTACTCTGTCTAATGCTGCAAATCCGCTTGGCACACCTGTTACATCTTCATTCTTATGTCGCAGATCTTCTATTCGTTGAATTGTTTTTACCAATACAGAATCGATGGTATCAAAATTCTTACGCAGGTGATTATTTGTTATTTCAAACAATTTACTTTCTGCATCATCCAGTAAATCGAATACATCCGTTGAATCTTCGTATGCATCACCGATAATTTCCCCGCTAATACGGATCAACTCCCTTTGAATAAATTTTTGCAGAATAATTCTTGCATGTGCTTCAATGTTGGCAGCAGAAACTACTGCATTAGTTAATTTGGTTACATAATACGCACCACCAATTACTTCCAACTCTTCTTTAAAACGTAATTCTTCCGCAACGGTAAGAATATCTATAGGCTGACTTTTATTAGCCAGGCTCTGCATGGATTTAAAAATGCGTTGATGTGCTTCTACATAAAAACATTCGGGCTTCAGTATTTCAACAACCGTATCAAATGCGCTTTTTTCCAGCATGATAGCACCGAGAACAGCTTCTTCTAAGTCTTTTGCCTGTGGTGGTACTTTACCATATACCATTGTACCCAGGTCGAGGGAGGACTTTCTTCTTTGCTTCCGGTCTTTATTAATATTTGCGAGATCCATTGTTCAGTTACGGCGATAAAAGGTTAAACCATCAGTTTTACACTAATGACTTTGGGGTAGTAATTCCGGCCTTGCTTTAAGAAATTGTTATCTCTCTGTTAGTGGAATGTTTCCGTCAGTCAGGTAGCGAAAATAAGGGCTACCAACCTTCCAATTTTCTTTTTAAAAAACTTTTTCTTTCTGCACCATTTTTTCACCTCAAAAATGGGGTTATCCACACCAGCTTTTTACTCCAAAGTCTTCTTCAAGTTAATTGAAATGCCGGTAAAATTGACTTCGTATTTAGCACAAGGGTGCATAAATTTTTGCTATTGTTTCACAATAAAACGAGTGTTCGTACAATAAAGCCGCTGGTGTTGAGTTTTAAAATAAAAGAAAGGTTTTGTTTCACAAGGTCTTATCTACGCTACTGCCAAAATAGCTGCTATCGTTTTTTGTAACCATTAAAAACAATTACTATGTCAGCAACAAAATCCGGCAGTCAACCCATTCTTTCTCAAATAGAAAATAACACCACCTTATGGATTGGTCACCTGCTAACCGACCCAACAGACCGCAGCGCAGGGCAAATTTTTAAATGCCCCGCTGAAGGAATTTTAAATAATATCCAGGTATACTCCACCGCAGTACATGAACCCGGAGAAGTAAGTCTTACCCTGCATGAGTTTGATATACCCAGCAAATCATGGGGGCCGGCCATTGGCGATGCTACTAAATTTTTTCAAAAAGGAGATGATGCCCGTTGGGTTCGCTTTGGATTACAACCAGTATCATTAAAAAAAGATGCGATCTATGGATTTCGTTTGCAAAGCTCCACTGCCTTAATCGGTTTTGGTGAAGCGGTCACCGGCAATAAAAAACCTTTTGGCTTTGGCTACGAGTGGAATGGCGATACCAATAATCAAGAGGGACAATTCTTTACATATTTTAGTTTGACGTATAAGGTGGAGTTGTGTGCTTAAGCCCCCGCTGATAGTTTTATAAAGTTTATTTTTTTCCTAAATGGGTGTTTGGAAAATTCGCTAAAGTGTAAGTAATATAATTTTCCAGCTGCACTACTACTATCATCGTCTGTTGCGTCGCACATCTGTACGTTCGGTTCGCTACTCCCCATTTGCGATGCCTCCGATAAATAGGAAAGTCCCCGATACTCAAGACTTCTTCATTTTTACCTTCTTTATACTACATTAAAAAAAGGAAGCATGTAGCTTCCTTTTTATTTATGACGAACAAGGATAATCTAATGTTTCACTACAAACTTGATGCTGGTTTCTTTCAACGTTATTGTTGAACGAAGCACCAATAAATACATTCCATCCGGAAGACCCGATACATCAAAACGTACCGTATTATTTTTTGCGGGCTGCTGTAAAACCAATGCACCCTGCATATTGTAAATGGCAATACGATCGTATTCCACAGGATTAATATTTGAAACAACCAATTGATTCTGCACCGGGTTAGGGTATACAACCAGCTTAGGTGTAATTATTGTCTCCACTTCTGTTTTAGAAGATTCAGCGATCTCAGTAATAGACTCCGCAACAGGGATTCCATTTACCTCACATCCATTATTATTACTGTTGTTCCAAAACTTCACTGCAAAAGAACGGAAGTAAGAACTGGAATAAGTGGTGGTATCAAAATCACTTGTATTACCAATTGCAATAAGGCGGTCAGTCCTGTCTATTATTCCATCCATTAACCAATGTGACCGAAAGAAAGCCACACTATCCGGTGAAGGAAAGTTGCCATCCATTTGTCCATTCTTTTTCATCCGCATTGCAAATCCTTTTGAATAGTATGTGTTGCTTCTTTTTTCTCCCACAGCATAAAACTTATCATCATCATTCATCACCAGTTTCATCAGGCTGCTGCTGTCCGTTTCGTAAGGCATAGATTTATTCCAAATAATTTTTCCGTTATCAGCATTGATACGGCTAATGCGACTTGCCTGCCTGCCATCCAGGTAATATAATGTTACCAGGCTAAAAAGATTATTATACTTGTCAAGCTGCAAATCGTTTAACTGTGAGGCGGCTGCAGTAAAATGAGTTTTTCTGTATAGCACACCCCCACTATTACGGGAAATTTTTATGAAATAAACTGCCTGTGCCGCTTCACCTACCGTTTTGCCACCGTAAATCAATAGATTATCATGCTTATCTAATTTTGAAAAAACACTATATCGTTCAGGATCAGTTTGTATAGTTATGGTATGAGTATAGTTTCCGTTCTGATGTATTTTTTTCAATTTAATGTTGGGGTAAAAGCTATGATGATCTTGCAAAACCAGCACTGTTCCGTTTCTATCAATATGCAAACGGGTAAATGAGGTTTCCCCTACATCCATCTTCGTCCATTTTATAGTCAGGTTTTTATCCATTTTAATTACAAACGATGCGGGACTGTAACCAGCTCCTTGCGAATATTGGCCATCACCTGCTGCATATACATTTCCGGAATTATCAATTTCAAATGCATTGAGATTGACAATAACATAATTATTGGGAAATGAAATATTTCGCTGTCCTCTTACAACCAGGTTGCTGTCTAACTTATAAATGGTAAACTCCGCATTGCTACCAACAGGGTAGCTTCTTTTTAGAACATACAATGAATTATTTTTTGCAACTCTTATTTCTGTACTGGCTGCAATACCATTTACAAAAAAACTTCGTTGTTCATTGCCATTAATGTGTGATTTGGAAAGCTTCCAGCTGTATTCATCCCCATTTATACTCCATAAATAGGAAGCAATAAATGAATTGCTGGTAAATGATTGAATGTTTACAGCAGCAGTACCACCTGTTTCTGGGGTATTGGCATCCTGGTTTTGATACCATTGAATTTGTGCTGATGAAATAAATGTCTGCAAAAATAGAAGCAGAAAGAGAACGGGTTTTGGTGTTTTCATAATGTTGGATTTAGGGTGACGGATTCGTTCCAGTTGTTGTTAAAATAGTCACAACAACCATGCTGCACTTGAATTTCAAGCATATTTCCGAAGCAGATATACCTATAGAAGTTGGTACAGTTACTATAAAAAAAGTAGAGTTACGAGAGGTTTAAAGCAGATAGTAAATGAATTAATTCATCACCATTTCTCTTGCATTTTCCATGGCAGCAGCCGTGGGTTTCTCTCCACTTAGCATTTTTGCAATAGCAGTAATTCTTTCTTCTTTACTTAGTTGACGGATATTTGTTTTCACCGCATCGTTAACTATTTCTTTATACACAAAGAAATGAGTATCGGCTTTACCTGCTATTTGTGGCTGATGTGTGATGCAAATAACTTGTCTTTTTGCTGCAAGTTCTTTTAGTATAATTCCAACTTGCCTGGCCGCTTCGCCAGAAATACCGGTATCAATTTCATCAAATATCATAGTAGGTAAATCAACTGATTGTGCCACTAATGATTTTATACAAAGCATTAAACGGCTTAGTTCACCCCCACTGGCTACTTTTCTTACCGGCTGAAACTGGCCGCTTTTATTGGCATCAAATAAAAATTCGATTGCATCGGCACCAAAACTGTTCAATGATACTTCCTTTATTTCTACTTTCAATTTAGCATTAGGCATACCAACTTGCACCAATAGCTTATTCACTTTTTCTTCTAATGGCTTTGCTTGTTTTTTTCTTCCTTCAGAAATTTTTGCAGCAGCTTTTCTTGCATCACCTAATAGTTTTGCTGTTTCTTTTTCTTTTTGTTGAATGGCCTCATCAATATTCAACACAGCTTGCAGTTTTTCTTCTAGCTTCTGATAGATGGCTATTAGTTCATTGGTTGAATTAACGCCATGCTTTTTCTGCAATTTATACCCCAATGATAACCGGTCATTCAATTCTTCTATCTTCTTCGGGTCATAATTAATATGATTACTGATGCGGTCTACTTCTTCGGCAATATCTTTTAATTCAATTTGAGCCGCCTGCAAACGCTGTAATAAGCCCGGCAAGTCTGCATGATAAGAGGAGTAAATATTTAGCTGATTCAACAAAGTTTTTAATTGCTGTACGATGGGGCTTTCACTTTCCTGTAAATCATTATAGACTTTGCCTAATGCAGCTTTTATTCCTTCTGCATTATTGAGCATTTTCAATTCTGCATCAATTTCTTCCAGTTCATCGTCCTTGAAAGCGGCTTCTTGAAGTTCTTTATATTGAAAGGAATTGTAGTCGGCCTCTTTATCAAACTGTAGCTTTTGTTCTTTTAATTGCTCCCATTCTTTTTCAGCCTGCTGCCATTCACGAAAAGTACTTCGATACTCGTCAATTGCTGCTGCATGACCAGCAAGGGCATCCAACACTTCCCGTTGAAAATCATTTTCGGTTAGTTCCAAAGTATCAAACTGCTGGTGCAGGTCAACCAACAAAGAACTAAGTTGTTGTAATTGTGAAAGATTAACGGGAGTATCATTAATAAATGCTCTTGATTTTCCGGCACCACTTATTTCCCGGCGTACTACCAACTCGTTCTCTCCATCCAAATCATTTTCTTTCAGGAAGCTCTTAATTATTACTCTTCCTTCTGTACTAAAAACACCTTCAATTATGCATTTCTTTTCTTTGTTTACTAAGGCAGTTGAGTCGGCCCTCTCTCCCAATATAAGATTCAAAGCTCCGATGATAATGGATTTACCAGCGCCGGTTTCTCCAGTTACAATATTCAGCTTTGCCGGAAAATCAATTTCCAGTTTATCTATAATAGCATAATTCTGTATGGATAGCTTTGAAAGCATTGTAGCTGCAAATTAGTTTTAAATAAGAATGCAGTAAAATAAAAAACCCTTTCGCTTGTGCGAAAGGGTTTCCTTAATATAAAATCAGATTATTTAATTTCTACGTTATTGCTTAGTTCTTCGTCAACCAAAATACGGCCACAGTTTTCGCAAATCATAACTTTTTTATGTTGTTTGATTTCGCTTTGCTTTTGTGGAGGAATAGCGTTGAAGCAGCCACCGCAAGCATCTCTTTCTACTGGTACTACTGCCAATCCGTTGCGGTAGCTCTTACGAATTTTTTCATAGCTGGTTAGTAAACGGCTGTCAACATGAGTTTTTGCCTCTTCAGCTTGTTTATTAAAATGTTTTTCTTCTTTTTCGTTGGCTGCGATAATTTTTTCCAGCTCTCCTTTTTTTGTAGCTAACACACTTTCTTTAGCGGCAATATTCTTTTTTGCCTTTTCCAGTAAAATTCCTTTCTCTGCAATTTCATCAGTAGCATCTTTGATATGCTTTTCCGCCAGCTTCACTTCCAATTGTTGCATTTCAACTTCTTTGTTGATTGCTTCAAACTCACGGTTATTTTTTACGTTGTCGCTTTGCTTTTCGTATTTCTTTACCAACGCTTCCGCTTCTTTGATTGCATTTTTACGTTGCTCAATGAACTCTGTTACACCATTAATTTCTTCTTCAATACGAGTTTGACGAGAGTGCAAACCCTGAATCTCATCTTCCAGATCTGCTACTTCCATTGGAAGCTCACCTTTCAGGATATGTATTTCATCAAGCTTGCTTTCAATTTTCTGAAGGGTAACAAGAGAAGTAAGTTTTTCTTCAACCGAAAATTCTTTAATGTGTGCCATTGTAATATTTGAGTTTTTTAAAGGCTCAGCAATAATGTACCGGGTTGGTTTTTATCGCTGTTTTTAGGACGGCAAAGGTAGGGAATTTATTGGCTAAAAGCTCTTGTAGCAGGTTGATTGTGAACTGTTCGCTTTCGTAATGGCCAATATCGGCAATAAGCATACGGTTATTGGCATCAAAGAATTCATGGTATTTAATATCGGCAGTGATAAAAATATCAGCCCCTGCAGCTAAGGCTTTGGTAATCAGGAAACTTCCGGCTCCGCCACAAACGGCCACTTTTTTTACAGGCTTGGCAAGCAAGGCGGTGTGACGGATTACTGGTACTTGAAAAACAGACTTAATATGTTCTAAAAATGCTGTTTCCGTAATTGGGGTAGCTAATTCGCCAACTATTCCAGCACCAATTTCAGGGTGTGAGTTTGACAAGCTGACCACATCAAACGCAACTTCCTCATAAGGGTGACTTTCTTTCATAGCCGTCAGAATTTTTCGTTCCTGGTAAGCTGGAAAGACGATCTCTATTTTCACCTCATTTTGTATATGTTGTTCTCCTATTTTTCCAACATAAGGATTGGCCCCTTCACCAGCTTTAAAAGTGCCCGAACCATTTGTATTAAAACTACACTGGCTGTATTGGCCAATTTCACCCCCGCCAGCTTCAAAAATAGCAGCCCGAACTTTTTCTTCGCTATCAGCCGGAACAAAAGTGAAAAGCTTTTTCAATGTGCCATCTTTTGGCGAAAGAATAGCGACGTTTTGCAAGCCAAGCATTGCTGCCATTTTTCCATTTACACCAGCAATCACATTATCGAGATTTGTGTGAATCGCATATATGGCAATATCATTTTTTATGGCTTTGATTATTGTTTTTTCTACATAATTCTTTCCATTAATTTTTTTTAACCCGCCAAATATGATTGGATGATGCGCCACAATGAGGTTACATTTTTTTTCTATCGCTTCTTTCACTACATCTTCTGTCGCATCTAATGAACAAATGATGCCGCTACATTCCCAGGTAGCATCGCCAGTTATAAGACCTGCGTTATCGTATTGCTCTTGTAATGAGGGAGGAGCTTGTAATTCCAAGAGAGATATTATTTCAGCAATTTTCATTTTCTAAAGATAGCATTCGGAACCAATTTTAATGTGGCTGATAAGTTGACTCGTTTTTTTTCATTTTGCCTACCTTCGAAATGATGACAGCAACCAATCTAAAAAGTACAACACTTTCTGCAAGTTCAACATTGAGCACTTACAGAAAAGCAAAGAAAGCCAAACAACAACGCCGTAATATTCGGAATAATATCCGGAGTGCCATATTCATGGGTTTGGGCATTCTTTCTGCCGGTTTTGGATTGGAGGGCTTTTTAATTCCCAACGGGTTGATAGATGGCGGTGTTACAGGAATTTCATTATTGACCAACCGGGAAACCGGCATCTCCCTATCCATTCTTATTGTGGCGATTAATATTCCATTTCTTTTGTTGGGATGGAAACAAATAGGCCGGGCATTTAGTATTAGAAGTATTATTTGCATAGCCATTCTTGCAGTAGTAATAGTAGTAGTTCCTTACCCGGTTATTACTAATGATAAGGTATTGATAGCCGTTTTTGGTGGGTTCTTTCTGGGAGCTGGTATTGGTCTTACAATCCGGGGCAGTTCAGTTATAGATGGCACTGAAATACTAGCTATTTTTCTGAGCCGAAAAAGAAGCATTTCAGTAGGCGATTTTATCATGCTTTTTAATATTGTAATTTTTTCAGTAGCGGCTTACTTGTATTCGGTAGAAATGGCCCTCTATTCAATTCTTACTTATATGGCCGCTGCTAAAACTATTGACTTTATATTGGAGGGCATTGAAGAGTTTACAGGTGTTACCATCATTTCTCCACACACAAAAAGAATTGCTGATTTTATTAAAGATGAAATGGGCCGTGGGCTAACTATTTATACTGGTCAGAAAGGATATGGTAAACGGGGAGAAACACAAAACACAGAAATAATTTTTACAGTGGTTACCCGTTTGGAAATAAGCCGCCTAAAGCAAGAAGTGGAGAGAATTGACCCTAATGCCTTTATTGTAATGCAAAGTGTAAACGATACCGTGGGAGGCATGGTGAAAAAAAGGCCACTTAAACATTAGCAAGTTTTTTCGCCTTCCCTATAAAACAAACTTTGCACTTTCCAAATCTTTTGTATCTTAACTCACTTTCTCACCCCTTGACAAGCTACTGACCAGAAAAATAGATAAAAATGCTCCAAAGGACCAAAGGCCGTTTGCTGATTACTTTACTGGTTGTAACCGGATTAGCTGGTACATTGAATGAAAATTCTGTTTCAAGGGAAGAACGAAAATATGCGGTATCTATTTTAAAAGATGGCCGGGATGATCTATTAGAAAAAGTAAAAGGCTTATCCGATAAACAGCTAAATTTTAAAGACCCATCTACCAATCAATCTATAAAAGAATGTTTGTTGCAAATAACCTGGTCGGAAGAAAGACTGTGGGATAATATTACCAACATAATGCAACAAACGGCTAATCCTGAAAAAAGATTAGCCATTACGCTGACCGATGAAGAGATAGTGAAAATGACTGAACAGGGAACAATTGCACCCTCAGGTGCTAATACTTTTAAACTGGCTAATGCACCCTGGAAAGCCACACAAAATACTCTCAACAACTTTAAGAATATGCGTAATGAGCATATCAAATACATGAAATCATCTACGGAAGATTTGCGCAACCATGTGGCACTTACTCCAGTTGGCTGGATAGATTGCTATCAATACATTTTGATAATGGGTGCGGAAACTAAATGCTATTTGCAGCAAATAGATAACATCCTGCAGCATCAAAAATTTCCAAAGAAACAATAATTTACTTCTTTCTTAAGCAATTAAAATCCTGCTTTCGCTGAAATGATTTTTTCTATCATCAGCAATTTTCCATCCAGCGTTACTCCTTCCATTATTACCCTGAATTTTTTGGTACGGTCATTATTATAGAATGTAAATGGAATTTTTGGATTAACACTGTTAATTAATATAGCAGGCCTCCAATCGAGGGTTATGCGATTATCAGCTTTTGATCGGTCATTATTGTTCGCTGTATAGTCGGGAACATAAAATTCTTTAGTTACAGAAAACCCATTTAGTTTAGTCATATATGAGCCTGCAGCACTTGTAATATCAACATCTTTTTTGGTATAAATAGCTAATACACCACCAGCACCGTTTCCAAATGTTCCAACAAAACTGCTAAACACTTTTACCATTGCAATTTGATTGGCCGGTAATGTTGCAATTACACTTGCACTGGTTTCTATTTCGTTTAAATATAGTGTCATGGGAATAGGACCTAATGAACTTGCAGAAGGGGTGAATCGATAATAAATCCTGTAACTGGTTCCATCATCCATTGTTGGCGGGCTAAATGGATCTGGCATTTCAGGATTAATTGTATTGGGCTCCATTATAGTTAAGCCTGCCACCCTTGATCTTAAATAATCAAAAATATTATCCTGAACTATTGGTTCGTCTGTATTAACGAGATCAATTGTTTTTTGCGACATACCCGAAAAGAGGCTACTTGCATATTTTTCTTCCAGCTCCTGGATAGGAGATTTCTTTGTAACTGTTAGTGTTACTCCATCCAACATTACACCAGCGGCTTTACGTATCTCATCATAATCATCAGCATATTTTTTATATCCTTGGGCAAATAATTCCGACTCGAGAAAAAGTTGATTATCCGGTTTGGGCAATACAAAATATTTTTCAACCGGCTCACTGGTAAATTCAACATCAATAAAATCACTTTTCTTTCCTCTTGTATCGCTAAATAAAAAACGATTGTTTCCATAGAATAACATAGAGTCCAGCCGGAAGATTCCCTGTTTATCTGTTCGTACCATTTGCACAGTACGGGTGGAGTCAGGCGTAATCATCCATACAAACAATTGCTTATCGGCAAAAGGTTTACTGGAACCTCTTATTTTTACTTTGCCGGTTAAAGTAATATAAGCGGGGTCTTTATACTTGATTGCTGGTGCTTTCACTAATTCATTCCATTTAAATCTTCTCCATCCGTTGGTCATCATTACCAGATCCATCGCCGTATTTACAGAATCATTGTTGCTTGCAAAATACCAGGCCGGGTTGTGTACATATCCTTTTATATCAGAAGTCAACAGCAAAGAAGTAAGAATATTCTCTTCTCTAATTTCATGTTCATTAAATGCTGCATCGGTAATTGAAAAGGAGAAATTTCCTTTCACCGTATCCTTCATCAAAACACTAAAGCGATTTTTTCCCTTTTCAGAAAAATTAAGGGTGTCTGTAATTAGCTCAGCCGACTGAACATATTCCTTATTGTTAACAAAACAAAGTCTTTCTGCCAGGGGAAATCCATCTTTATTAAAAACTGTAATCTGCATAATGCCGGAGCGAAGATTTTGTGTATTGATCACCCCTTGTAATTCTTTGCTACCAGTTTTAAAATTCTGACGAAATACAACATGGTGTTGTAATTGCCCAATCATATAAGCCGGTTCAAAATTTGCATCTCCCGATTGTTGTATTTCAAAATAACTACCCTGCGGATGCGGCATAACCGTTAAAACAATTCCTTTTGCTACAGCAGCAGGCAATTCATATTTAGCCGCTATTGCATCATCGCTAAGCACTGCATAATATTTTTCACTGCCAGTAGTTTTCAAATCAAACATTCCCATTCCATCATGATAACTTGAAAATTCTGAAACAATTTCATGCTTCTCGTTCTTAATAATTCCTTTCACTATTACCGGATAGCCATTTTGGTCGGTGGCTTTAAAAGCAACGGTATTATTTAGTCCTGCTACGAAATTTCCGCCTTCCGGGAAAAAATCTATTCTAATTTTTCTTTCTTGTGGTTTGCTGGCTACCTGGCTATTACTTTTTCCGTAAATAAAAATTCTTCTCTTGAAAATAAAATCAGGTTGCTGATTAAGCATCGTGGAAGTGTAAGACTGTAATACATAAAATCCTGAGCTTAATGTATCCGGCAAATCCAGATGACCGTTACTGCTACCCACCAACACCGGCGAAATACTGCGGCGAATAATCTGAGATGACTCATTGATTAGTTCTGTGTATAAAACGGTACTGATGGTGTCTGGTAAATAGTCGGAATATAAATAGGCTTTGAACCAGGCTGTTTCCCCAGCTATATAATTTTCCCGGTCTGTATGGAGGTATACTTTTTCAATAGGAGATTTTGCAGACCAGTTATTTAAGATTTCTGCAGGGTTTTGCGCATTGCTGCTTGCATAAACAAAAGATAAAGCCAGCAATACTGTAAATTTTCTGCGCATTAGTTATGATTAAAAGAATTGATAGAGTATGCTTAAGTTGCTAAGCTACAAAAGCAATGTGTTTCCTCCTGCAAAATGATACTTTTTAACATTCTGGAATAGATGAACGGAAAATCACTGATTAAAATGGTTTAGGAGAAATTACCTTTTCCAATAGCAGCATTTTTCCATCAGTCGTCATTCCTTCAATTACAATTTTATATTGCTTTGTCCGGTCGCTATTATAAAAGCTGAGTGGTATTATTGGATTTACATCGCTTATAAAAACATCTGGCATCCATTGTAAAGTAATGCGGTTATCTGCTTTGCTTTGCTGGGCCGGTTCTACTTTATAATCTGGCGAGTAAAATTCTTTGCTCACTGAATATCCTTTATAATAGGCTTCATAAACTGCCGATACATCTGCGGCCCGTAAGTCTTCCCCTTTTTTTGTATAAATAGAAAGGACTCCACCCACACCATTTCCCGGAGCACCTACAAAGTGACTATACACTTTTACTAATGCAATATCACTGGGTCTTAAGTTGGCAATGATTGTGGCATCTGTTCTCATTTCGTCTAAGTAAAGTACCATGGGTGCAGGATTCGTTAAACTGGTGGTAGCTCCGCCCCGGTAATAAAGTACATAGTCTGTTTGAAATGGACCGGCGTTACTGATCGTAATACTTGGAACTCTTGATTGTAAATATTCAAAAATATTTCGCTGACTTAAGGTCTCGATGGTATTAACTAAATCAAGTATTTGATCAGACATGCCCGTAAATAATCCGCTGGTATATTTTTCTTCTATTTCTTCTGTTGGTGTTTTCTTTCTCTTTCCTTTTATAGTTACCCCTTCCAGCATGATACCACTTGCTTTTTGTATTACATCATAATCCATAGCCAGGGCTGCTTTGCGAAATCCAACCAGCGAATCATTAATTAGTGAAGGAAACTTACCCATTAACGGAAATGAAAATTGCTTTGCCAATGAATCAGCAGACATCTTAACCTCTATGTACTGACTTTTCTTTCCCCTGCTATCGCTGAATAAAAGGCGGGTGTTACCCCAAAAGAACATGGAGTCTATCCGAAAATAACCCTGCGCATCTGTATATACCAGTTGAAAAGTGCTGGTAGAATCAGCATTATAAATTGATATCAGTAAATCCTTTTCCGCAAATGGTTTTTTGGAATCTAGCAGATTGGCCCTTCCGGTAAGTGTTATAAAAGAAATGTCTTTGTATTTATATTCCGGGATTTTATTGTTCTTTATTAAATCATCCCACTTAAAACGGCGCCAGCCATTCGTCATCATCACCAGGTCAATGGCTCTTCGGGCAGAATCATTATTAGCTCTAAAATACCACGCAGGATTATGAACGTACCCTTTAATATCTGATGTAAGTAATAAAGAAGAAAAAATATTATTGTCTCTGTCGGGCAAAATATCATATGCCGGATCTGTGATTGATACAGAGAAATTTCCTACGATTGTATCTTTCATCAGCAGGCTAAAATGATTTTTCCCTTTTGCAGCAAAACTTATAGTATCAGTTACTAATTCTGCTGGCTGAACATATTCTTTGTTATCAATGAAACACAATCTTTCTGCAAGCGGTATACCATCGCTATTAAAAACAGTGAGCTGTATAGTTCCGGAGTTTAAGTTCTTCGTATTTACGAATCCATTAATTTTTTGTTTGCCTGGCGTTAACTCTTGCCGGAAAATAACCCGGTGTTGCATTTGCCCAATGATGTATGCTGCCTGAAAAGCAGGGTCTTTAACTGATTGGTGTATTTCAAATTGAAGCTCCCGTTGGTTAGTTACAACTGCCAATGCAATGCCTTTATCTGTTGCATCTGGTAAGTAATATTTAGTCAATGGATGACCCTCGAGTAAAAAATAATATTTTTCATTTGCAGCAGGAGTAAATTCAATCATGCCCATGCCATTATGGTAGCTATGGAATGATAAAAGCTGTTGCTACCATTATATAAACTTCCGTAGATAGTAACAGGTAATCCATTTTCGTTAGTAGCTTTAAATGCAACAGCATTTGTTACTTCGTTTACCAGGGTGCCACCTTCCGGAAAAAATTCAAGTCGAATCATACCTGCAGCAGGAGTACTGGTACCTGTCTTATTATTTTTTCCATAAATAAAAACATTCCGCTTAAAAACAAAATCTGCAGTATGATTTAGCATTGTTGCAGAATAAGCCCTGATAATATAATTGCCGCTTGAAAGAGAGTCTGGAATATCTAACTGTCCACGGGCGGCTCCCCAAAAAACAGGTATAATTTTACGGTCGAGAATTTTTGATGACTCGTTAACTAATTCCACATACAAAGTAGTGCTGATGGTATCCGGGTAAAAATTGGAAGACAGATACGCTTTAAACCAAACCATTTCACCTGCTATATAATTTTCTCTGTCGGTATGCAGGTACGCTTTTTCAATGGGAGATTTAACGGCCCAATTGGTTAAGAGTTTTTCCGGGCCTTGGGATAAGCCAGATAAGCAAAATAATAATAGTGAAGCGAGCAGTGCAACAAAAGCTTTATTCATCCTTTATAATTAATAGAAAATATCAGTATCATGTGCCGCTAAACTACAAAAGCTTAGCATTTCGCCGTTTAAATACACTTTTTTTAACGTTATGACAATTACTTCTTGTACAACCTGATAAATATGGCTATTTTGTGTATTATCAAATCCGGTATGAATAAAATAATTACCCTTCTACTGTTTGCTATCACTCTTTCCGGGTGCAAAAAAGCAATTGAAAATATACAAGAAGACCTGGTAATAAAGGCTATGACAGATGGACAATGGAAGGTTACCAGTTTTATTCAAAATGGAACCGACATTACTGTTGATTTCTCCACTTATCGTTTCAAATATTATAGCGATAAAACAGTAGATGCTATTAAAAGCGGAATCTTTGAAAAAAAAGGCAACTGGGATGGTAATGCGTCAACAATGACTACTTACGCAAACTTCACTTCTCCAACCTATCCTCTAATATTAATAAATGGGAGCTGGCAAATTACCAACAATAGCTGGACCTTTGTAGTTGCTACACAAAGCGTTGGAGCCGATACTAAAACAATGAGATTGGACAAAGAATAAGCCCCAAACCATATTTCTTACTACATTTGCCTGTAAATTCGTCCTAGTCTTTAAACTTATTTCTTAAGGTAATGTCTTGATATACAAAGACAACAACTGGTTTCTTAGCAAAGTCCAGATTTTGATTGATGGCAAATGATTTATACTAATTATTTAGCTTATCATGAATAATTTTTACCTGATGGAAACGTTTTTATAAAAACTACCAAACCTGTTACCGCTTTGAGGTCAGAACTGAACCATATCCTTACAAAACTGATTGCCTTATCTACTGTATTTTTTTTGGGAATTACTTCTATATCTGCCCAAGTGCCTTCAGCTAACTTTACCGGTACTCCTCTGGCCGGCTGTTCACCTTTAATTGTTGCATTTCAAGATCAATCAACTGGTAATCCAACTTCATGGAGTTGGAATTTTGGAAACGGTAATACTTCAGTTCTACGTAACCCTACCGCAACTTACTTTACACCCGGCAATTATACTGTAACTCTTGTAGCTACAAACAGCAACGGATCAAATACTTTAGTCCGCACCAACTATATTACCGTTTACGAACCACCAACGGTGAATTTTTCTGCTAGCAGTACATCTGGTTGTTTCCCTTTTCCTGTTCAATTCACAGATTTATCAACTCCAGGCATTGGAAATACCAATGTAAGTTGGTCATGGGATTTCGGGGACGGAACCACTTCAACTTTACAAAACCCATCCCATACTTATGAAAATGCGGGTAGCTATACTGTAACATTAAGAGTAACAAACGATAAAGGGTGTGTGAGGGTAATAAGCAGGCCTAATTATATTGTAATTAATGGTGGGGTAATCGCTGATTTTAGTAATTCGCAAGCTACTGTTTGTAGTGCACCTGCTTCTATAACTTTTACTAATGCTACAACGGGTCCGCCAACACTAAGTTATGAATGGGATTTTGGCGATGGTAGCCCTTTTTCCACTGCTACAAATCCTACACATATCTATACAGCCAACGGAGCGTTTATTGTAACATTAATAGCCAGAAGTAGTGCCGGTTGTGTTGATACCTTTAGAAGTGTTCCTTTAAATATCGGCAATTTTACTACTTCATTCACTGGGCCAACAAGTGTTTGTGTAAATGAGTCAGCAACATTTGTAAATACATCATTACCCATACCGAATGCAACCACCTGGGATTTTGGTGATGGCAGCTTACAGACCACTGGTTTAACAACTTCTCATACTTATACGGTGTCAGGGGTTTATACAGTAAAAGTTTATAGTAATTATATTTCCTGTATAGATTCTGCAACTAATACCATAACCGTAAACCCAAGGCCTCTTGCTGACTTTTCAGCCCCCATTACTTCACGTTGCGAACCTCCTCTTACAGTAAACTTTCAGGATTTATCAACCGGGGGTGCAACTGGCTGGGAGTGGGATTTTGGAGACGGGGGAACTTCTACTCTTCAAAACCCATCACACACTTATACCACATATGGAAACTTTACGGTAAGGTTGATCGCAACAAATGCTTTCGGTTGCCCGGATACAATTATAAGACCGGCTTATATTAATATTCAAAGAGCTTCTATTAACATTAGCGGTTTGCCTGCAAGGGGTTGCATTCCTTTCACCATTAATCCAATGCCAGTAATAACAGCTTTGGATGTTGTAACTTCTTACGAATGGGATTTTGGTGATGGAAGCCCGTTGGATTTTAATCAATTTCCAACCCATACTTATCCTTTACAAGGAACTTATAATGTACGATTAGTTATTACAACCAGCGGCGGATGCCGGGATACATTAATTATTAATAGTGCGGTAAGAACAGGTTCTAAGCCAGTGGCTAATTTTAATGCTGCGCCAAACCCCATTTGCGGAAGACAACCAGTTCAATTTACCGATTTAACACCAGCTCCGGTTGATGAATGGCTTTGGGATTTTGGTGATGGCGGAACTTCCGCTCTCCAAAACCCAACACATAATTACAACGATACCGGCTATTTTGATGTTCAACTAATTGCAACAAATAATGGGTGCCCTGATACACTTTTAATCGCTAATTATATGCAGGTGTTACCACCGATAGCCAGGTTTCAGGTAACACCAAATTGTGCAAATCGTTTAGAATTTTCCTATACAGATCAATCATTAGCCAATCCAGCACTTTCTCCACTTACCTGGGAATGGAATTTTGGCGATGGTTCTCCTGTTTCAACTTTACAAAACCCTACACACAGTTTTCCGGCATTAGGTGTTTATACTGTTCGATTGATTGTTACGAATGGTGGATGTGCAGATACAACTTTTCAAACAGTTCGCTCAGTGGATGAGAATCCCGACTTTAGTGCGGACCAAACATCTGCTTGTAAAATTGCACAAATAAACTTCCAGGCAATCGGTATTAATGCGGCCAATTTGGTTTCTTACACTTGGAATTTTGGGGATGGCTCACCACCGGTTACTGTTTCTGGTACTACCATTTCGCATACCTATACAACTGCTGGTACTTATTCAGTAACACTTACAACAATAGATATTAATGGATGCCAGGATGTAGGAACAAAAGTGAATTATATCCGCATCAACGGGCCTACTGCTGGTTTCAATGCTACTAATACAGGCGGTTGTACCGGTTTTACTACCACATTTAATGATTTGTCTGTAACCGATGGTGTTAATGCAATAGTAAACTGGCGTTGGAATTTTGGAGATGGTGTGACTCAGGATTTTCCATCACCGCCTTTTCAACATACCTACAATACAACCGGCGTCTATTCAGTACAATTAATTATTACGGATGCAGCGGGTTGTCGTGATAGTATTACCATTTCTAATTTAATTAATGCTACCGACCCAATACCTGATTTTATAACCGCTGATACTCTTTCCTGCCCGGGTGGCATTGTTACCTTTACCAATACTTCAACACCAGCAGGTTTCACAAGTCAGTGGGAATTTGGCGATGGAGGCACCTCTACTGTTACTTCTCCTACATACTCTTATGCCGCAACAGGAATCTATGATGTAAAACTCAGGATTGAAGATCCTTTTGGTTGTGCAGACTCTATTACAAAAGCTGCTTACATCCGTGTTGATGAACCAAACGCCAGCTTTACTGTTAGTGATTCAGTAAGCTCCTGTGCTCCATTAGAAGTTCAGTTTACTAACACCTCTACTTTTTACACTTCAGTTGTTTGGGATTTTGGACCTGGTGAAGGCACTTCAACTTTAAATAACCCTGTACATTTCTATTCAACCCCCGGGACCTATCTGGTTAAACTACTTATTACAAGTCCTGGTGGTTGCCTTGACTCTGCATTCCATACGATAAGGCTAGATGATACTGCCGGATCAAGAGTTGATTATCTTCCTATTGGCGGATGTAAGCCATTGGATGTAAATCTTAATATTGTTACGGCTGCAACAATTTCTTCTTATTACTGGGACTTTGGTGATGGTAATACAGCAACTTCAACTACTCCTACTACAAATCATATATACACATCGTTTGGAAATTTTTTACCAAAAGTAATTATGACAGACCCGTCAGGCTGTATAATTCCGTTGCAAGGACTTGATACTGTCTTTGTAATTGGTGCAAGGGCAAATTTTGGAGTAGACGATAGTTTATTCTGCGACTTCGGTACAGCAAATTTTACCGACTCTACTACTTTTAATGACCCAATTACAGATTTCAGCTGGAACTTTGGTGATGGCGGCACTTCCACTCTCCAAAACCCTTCTTATACCTATGCAGCTCCGGGACTATATACTGTTCAACTGGCTATCCTTACACAAGCTGGTTGTCGTGATACTTTAACCAAACCCAATTATATTGCTGTAGTACAACGACCGCTAATTGATATTGGAGGTGATACTGTGGTATGTGTAAATTCTTCGCTGCTTCATTCCGGTATTTTCCTTCAGCCAGATACTTCAATTGTAACATGGGAATGGATTTTTCCGAATGGCAATACTTCAACGCTTCAAGATCCTGGTGCACAACGATATTTACAAGCAGGCACTTTTACCGTAACCGCTTATGCTACAAACAGCAGCGGATGCAGGGATACAACCACACAAAATATTTTAGTGAACCCTTTGCCTACGGTAACAATGCCTCCTACTTTAACCATTCAGGCAGGCTTTCCTGCTCTTATACCAGCAGTATATTCTCCAAATGTAATCACCTGGTCGTGGACACCTGTTACCGGACTTAGTTGTACTAATTGTGCAAACCCGGAAGCAGGCCCAAGTTTTAATACGAACTACCAGGTTATATTTTCTGATGTTAATGGTTGCCGGAATTTTAGCAACATCGTGGTTCAGGTATTATGCCAGCAATCAAACCTGTTCATACCAAATACTTTTTCTCCAAATGCTGATGGAAGTAATGATGTTTTCTATCCAAGAGGTGTTGGATTAGCAAGAACAAAGTTTTTGCGCATTTTCAATCGCTGGGGCGAAGTAGTTTTTGAGAAACAAAATTTTCCGGTCAATGATGCATCTTATGGATGGGATGGAACATTCAAAGGCAAAAAAGCACAAGCCGATGTATATGTGTACCAGGCAGAAGTCTTTTGTGAAAATGGTGATATAATCAAACTCAATGGAAATATTGCATTGATCCTATAATATGTGAACTGTGGCAGTTATAAAAAATATTTTTTCTTTGCTCGCAATAGGTTGTTGCTCACAGCTTACTGTGTGTGCACAGGATATTCATTTTTCTCAATTCTTTGAAGCCCCTCTTTGGAGAAATCCTTCACTCGCCGGAATTTTTACCGGAGATACCAGAGTACAAGCTGTTTACCGGGATCAATGGAATAGTGTAACGAATGCATACCGAACTGGTTCCGTGAATGCAGAATTTAAAATCCCGGTTGGAAAGAGCAATGATTTCATAACAACAGGTATGCAAATGCTGTATGACAAAGCAGGAACTATCGGTTGGACTTCTGCTCATGTATTACCGGTATTAAATTATCACAAATCGCTTAGCAGTGAAAACAATCGTTACCTGTCATTAGGTTTTATGGGCGGTTGGGTACAGCGTCGTTTTGACCCCTCAAAGGTCACTACGAATAGTCAGTACGGTGGTGGTGGAGTCGGCGAAAATTTTGCCAATACACAATACAATTATCTTGATGGTAGTGTGGGTATCAGTTATAATTCAAATTTGAATTATAATCCCGATAATAATTTCTTTATTGGTGCAGCCTACCACCATTTCAACCGGCCTAATAATTCTTTTTACCGCAATAACAATATAGAGCTTAACCCCAAACTAGTTTTTTCCGGTGGACTTCGGTTCAGTGTTTCAGAAAATGCATATGTAACGGTGCAGGCTGACCAAACTAAGCAAGGTGGATTTTCTGAAACGGTTGCTGGTGCTATGGGTGGATTAAAATTGGGAGACGATATGGACAATCCTGCTTACACATTACATGCCGGTGCTTTTTTAAGATGGAATGATGCCCTGATACCTGTTATAAAAATTGATTACAATCCCTTCTCCGTAGCAATTAGTTACGATGTAAATATTTCAAAATTGAAACCTTCCAGTTATGGTAGAAGGTGAATATCTTCTTTGCCCACGATTCTGATTTTATACTCCGCTGCCTGCAAAATCATATATAGCAGAGAATGAATAACTTCATGACTAAATAGAAACTATCTATATCATGACGTTTACCCAGCTTGAATATGCGATAGCGGTTGATACCTATCGCCACTTTGCTAAAGCTGCTGCTGCCAGCTATGTTACCCAGCCAACATTGAGTATGCAATTACATAAATTGGAAGAAGAATTGGGTATCCGCATTTTCGACCGGAGTAAACAACCAGTTATACCTACTGCTGTTGGCACAGAAGTAATAGCATATGCA
>LNFJ01000115.1 GCA_001464625.1 Bacteroidia bacterium Ga0077558
AACAGAAATAAATAGAATGGATTTAACTCCAGTATTTTTTTGAGCTTACCCATGTTTCTTCATTAAGTAAAGTACACGGCCGGAGCTACCAACAGGAAGCTTTTCTTCTATTTTGAAATAATGGCTAAAGGATTGTGTAAAGCCTTCTTCTGTATAATGATCGTAAATATCTTTTTTATTATTCAACATCAACTGAATTTTCTCATCTGTCTTCGGAACAAATTCTATGATCAGGTAATTACAAACCTGTTGAAAGGATTCAGCAACTTGAGCAAAGTAAATATTTTTACCAATCGCAAGATGATGAATTACTGCCAATGCAATGGCTATATCTACTTTTGCTCTTTTCAAAAAAGCAGTTCTTTCTGTATTACTTACGCCGATGGAAGGTGAGGGGTTTGCAATGTCAAGAATAAGTGGCTGAACTTTCTTTTCTTTTTTACTCTTTATTTCTTTGTAAAGGTTGTTGATGCAAATCGGGTCAAAATCAGACGCTATAGTTTTAATATTATGGGAAGCTAACAGTTTCGAAAATAGTCCATCATTGGCTCCAAAGTCAACTGCCGTTTTTACATCAACAAGGTTTGTCAACCAGCCTTTAATGATTTGTGTCTTCCTGGCAAGATAATCATCCCGCTGTGCCGCCTCATTATAATAGGCCGACCAGGCTGTTTGCTGTCCGGGTGTTTTTAATTTACCAATCAATGTTTCAAGACTGGAAACAAGATTCAATAATTTCTGGTTAGAAAAATTTGCTGTTTTGTTATCAGTTGTGTCACCTTTTGCTGAAACCTTTGCATGCAGATGAATATGCAGATAAGTATATAACGAAAACTTGCTACGCCAGGGAAGTAATGATTTTGTAATGGCCAATGGAATACCTTCCGGGTAAGCTAACTGTAATTGTTGTAATGGTAATTTGCTATAATGCATCAGCAAAAGCGGACTTAGAAAGTTTTCGCAAAACTGCCGGTAAGCGATCCAGGGCTTCTCTTCATTATATTTTTCAAACGAAAGACTATCAATAAAAATCAGCTTGCCATTATGCCATTGTATATTATAGGGTGTTGCATCTTTAAGCACCAATCCATGTGCTACAGATTCTATAAGTAATTGCAGCGTTAGTAAAGCCGCATCCCGTAGCATATCAAAACTCCATTCAAAGGGATAAGAGATAAGCGAAATGAGCTCAGGCTTTAATGTAAGATAGTAATCTGATGAATCAGTAAGGTTCTCTTGTATTGTTTCATGCGGAATTAATAACCCTTGTTTTACCAGGTTTGCATAACAACCGCTACTGATGAAAAAATCAAAATCATCTTTAAAAATTTTATTTACCTGCCGGTAGAGCACCCCGTCTTTTTCAAAAATAAATCCAGATGGATCTCTAAACGAAGAAGGATGTAGAGTAAATGAATTGGGCATCAGGCTTCAGATTTATCATCTGGTTTTTTGGGCGAACGGAAGAAAAAAGCTTTTATATAATTCTTAATATTTCTAAAGAAAAAAGCAATGCCTAATACCGCAGCTACAATTACCTGAACAAGATAACTGCCGGACCCCGGGTCTATATACAACAAATAATTCATCACAGGTAATTAAGATTTGTTTTCGGGGTTAAAGTTAGCAAAGTTTCATACATCAGTTTAATGGTATTCTCAATATCATCCCGATGAAGCATTTCTACTGTTGTATGCATATAGCGTAAAGGAATAGAGATCAAAACAGAAGGACAACCATCATTCGAATAGGCAAAAGAATCAGTGTCTGTTCCTGTACTACGGCTCAATGCCCGCCATTGCACCGCAATTTTTTTATCAGTTGCCACCTTTTCTACTAATGCCAACAACTTATTGTGTACTGCAGGTGCATAAGCAAGAGATGGCCCTTTGCCGGTACTAACATCACCTTCAATTTGTTTATTGATCATCGGAGTAGTAGTGTCGTGTGTAACATCCGTTACAATAGCAATATCCGGCTTTATTCTGCGGCTAATCATTTCTGCGCCTCTCAATCCAATTTCTTCCTGTACTGCATTTACAACATACAATCCGTAAGGCAATTTCTTTTTATTCTCTTTCAACATTCTGGCCACTTCTGCAATCATAAAACCACCAACACGGTTATCAAAGGCACGGCCAATATAATTTCCATTGGCTAACTCATCAAAACCATCCTGATAAGTAACCACCGCACCAATATGAATTCCCAATGCTTCTACTTCTTTACGGTTTCTTGCGCCACAATCCAGCCAGAGGTTGTCGGTTTTAGGTTGTGTTTCTTTATCTGCTCCCAATCTTGTATGAATAGCAGGCCATCCAAATACCGCTTTTACCTGCCCTTTTTTTCCATGAATAATTACCCGGGATGCAGGAGCTGTTTGATGGTCAACACCGCCATTTCTTTTCAAGTAAATGCATGTGCTTCTATTACAACTTTAAATTTATTATCAGGGTTAATTACGCCAACGGCAGTCCCATAAGGATCCACATATTGTGTATCCACATAAGGCTTCAGGTACTCCAGCCATAGCTTTTGCCCCCAGGTTTCAAACCCTACTGGCGATGCATTATTAATATAGTTACGAAAAAAATCAAATGCTTTATCTGAGATGATTGACTTCTTTGCTTTTGTTGCTTTTGCCATTATAGTATATTATAAGTTGTAAAAATAATTAAATGCCCGTTACCAGCATTATTATTGCTGAAATAGCCATTAAACCGTCCAGCACAAAATAATAGAGCATATCCGAAAAATGTCGGGTTGCATAGTTATATAAACCCGCAGTAATTGCTCCGGGAACAAGTAAAAGGGTAATTGTTGGCGGGTTATAGCCATAATATAATAAAGCCAATGTTGCCGCTGAAAAAACTAAAAGAGAAAAAACAAAGAGCCTCGCAATTCCTTTTGCATTCAGGTAAGTTATGAGGCTACGAACACCGGCGGCCTTATCATCTTCCCGGTCCCGGTAATCAAACAATATACAGATAGCATAGATAAGGAAAAAGCGACTGGTCACAAATAAGGTATAATCAGTTTGCCATAACTGTTCTGTAAGCATAATTGGTAAAATCGTAGTTACATAGGTCCATACCATAGCAAGGAAAATCGTTTTGCCTAAGGCTACTTTTCGCAAAGCCCTGAACCAGGGATGCGGAATTTTTGGTGCAGAATATAAAAATGTAATTATCGCAGCAAATAGAAGCCAGTACCAAAACTTAATAAGCAACAGAAAGAAAATAGCAGCGCCAATTAATCCAATAAAAAAAAGTAGCAGGATAATAGTCCTGTATTGTTTTGTCCATTCTATTCGGGGCGATGGAATTACTGACTCCCTGGTAAGAAACCAGTGAAAACTATAGCTGCAAATGGTGGAAAAGAAAACAAAAAATAGCAGGTTGAAGTTTGGAGGCTGTTTTAATAACAGCCAAGAACTTTGGTTTACCATTACAATGGCACAAAAAGCAATAAAAAGGTTGCTATAAACAATTAGAGACAAAAGCCATTGTAGCTGCTTCAACGCTAAACTCAGGGTTTTAATAGCCTTATACGAGCCGATTCACTGTAGTTACTACGTAATGAATCCTTATCTTTTAAAATTAAACCCAGTGTAGCTGTAGTGTCTTGTATAACACCTCCCAATTTTGCAAAATCAGTATTGAATGTATTGTATTCAAAAACGAGTTCAATATCCGCTTCAATCGTTTTAGGAGGCAGACCTAATTGATCAAAAGAATACCGGAATGTATCTGTACGGGTAACAATTGCGTCGTTATACCACTTGTAAACAACCAAAGCAGAATCCAGGTTTCCTTCTTTATCTGTGTACTTGCCTTTAACAGTAATCAAATTTCCACTGTTAACGTTTTCAGGAGAAATAGATCTTATTTCTACCTGTGGAGTAGTGGTAAACTTATCTTTGTTGCAAGCAATTATGATGATGATTACGGCTGTTATTGTTATTTGACGGACTTTCATGACTGCGATTTGAGGTATTACAAATTTACATTATTAGGCAACACAAAGCGACTATGCTGGAACAATGGAATCATAAAATTTTTGGGGTAAAACAAGGCGATTTTGAGGCAACGGCCCTTGAAATTTTCAATTTTCAATATCAAAATAACCTTGTTTATAAGGCATATACGGATGCTTTGCAGATCAACCCGGCTTCGGTTCAATCTATTCGCCAAATTCCCTTTCTGCCTATTCGATTTTTTAAATCTCATACCATAAGCACCGGTTTGTTTGAACCCGCCATTGTTTTCGAAAGCAGCGGCACCACCGGAAGTATAAATAGCAAACATTTTGTAAAAGATATTTCGTTGTATGAAGAGAGTTTTCTAAAGGGTTTCGCTTCTTTTTACGGCAATATTCAGGATCGGTGCATTATTGGTCTGCTTCCATCTTACTTAGAAAGAAACAGCTCGTCGCTTGTTTATATGGTGGATAAATTGATTGCATTAAGTCAAAACTCCAACAGTGGATTTTATTTGTACGACCATGATAAATTACACAGGGTTTTAAAAGAACTGGAAAAAGCTAACAAAAAAACATTGTTGATTGGCGTTACTTACGCCTTATTCGATTTTGCAGAACAGTTCCCCATGCCATTAAAAAATACGATCATCATGGAAACCGGTGGCATGAAGGGAAGGAGGGAAGAAATGATACGACCAGAAATTCATCGCTTATTGCAAAATGCTTTTGGTGATTTGCCTATTCATTCTGAATACGGAATGACCGAATTACTTTCACAGGCTTACTCCAAAGGCGATGGTCTTTTTGCTTGCCCTCCATGGATGAAAGTGTTGGTAAGAGATGAAGAAGACCCGTTGCTAATAAAAACCCAGGGTTCTGGAGTTATTAATATTATTGATTTGGCAAATATTTACTCCTGCAGTTTTATTGCTACAGATGATGCTGGCAAATTGAATACAGATGGCAGTTTTGAAGTAATTGGCAGGATTGACGGAAGTGATTTGCGGGGCTGTAGTTTAATGGTTGCTATTTAAAAATCTCTCAATCATCAACGCTTACAGTTTCTAAAACTTATCTTACCTTTTACCGCAATTCATAATTATGAATTATTAAAACTTAATATGTTTATAACGAGGTTGATTTGTTTTTAAAAGCTTCTATATTTTCACCAGCAAATAAAAATGGTTATGATAACATTGAAAAGGACCAAACAAACTCTTATTATTTTTTTACTGGTTAGTTTGATGCCGGTAGTACAATTGTCTGCACAACAAACTAACAATCTTTACTCGCAAACCAGCGAGATGGCGGATGCCATGATCCAGTATGATGCTGATAAGGCCAGCATCTTGCGGTTTTACAGCACTGCCTCATCAGAGAATTTTTTTATGCGGCAACAGGGAAACAATTATAATTCCCCCGAAAGAAGAAAGCGACTATTACAATTGATCGATCAATATCTTGATATTTTAAAAAAATCACCGTTTGAAAAATGGAATATCAATGGTAAAGTTGATTATGTGTTGTTTAAAAGAAACCTGGAGAGTGAACAATACCAATTATTGGAAGAACAAAAAACCTATGACCAGGTAGCAAAGCATCTTTCTTTCTCTGATAAGCTATATGAATTGCAAAAGCCACGCCGCAGGGGTATTGCTGTAAATGGTGAGGAAGTAGCCAAAGCGTTAAATGAGATCAACAAAGAAATTGCCAATGCCACCAAAAAATTAAAAAGTATTGATAGTCTTGAAACAAGCCAGGCTAACTTAGCATCAGATGCTGCCAAAGGATTGCAGGGAATAATGAAAGACTATTTTAATTTCTATAACGGTTACGATCCAATGTTTAGCTGGTGGGTTCCTAAAACATACAGCGAAACAGATAGCCTGCTGAATGTATTTGCTACAGCCGTAAAAAGAAAAGGGAAAGTGAATACCTTACAAAAAGATGATGGTAGCGGCATCATTGGTAATCCTATTGGTGATGTAGAACTGAGACGCCAATTAAAATTTGAATGGATCGCATACACCCCGGAAGAGCTGGTTGAAATTGCCAATAAAGAATTTGCCTGGTGCGATGCAGAATTATTAAAAGCCTCCCGTGAAATGGGCTTTGGTGATAATTGGAAAGCCGCACAGGAAAAAGTAAAAATGAGTTATGTGCCGCCGGGACAACAACCGGAAGCGATGTATGATCTATACAAACAGTCCGTTGATTTTTTAAAGAAGCATGACCTCTTAACATTACCGCCATTGTCAGAAGAAGCATGGGGTATGTATATGATGTCGGCAGAAAGACAAAGAGTGAGTCCCTTCTTTTTGGGCGGAACATCATTGATCATTTCTTACCCTACCAACACCATGACCTATGAAGAGAAGCTGATGAGTATGCGGGGAAACAATCCTCATTTTTCCCGGGCTACGGTGCATCATGAATTGTTAGCTGGTCACCACTTACAAGGATACATGACGGACAGGCATAAAACATACCGCAACTTTGCCACACCATTCTGGCACGAAGGCAATGCACTGTATTGGGAGTTGTTGTTGTGGGATATGAAATTTCCCCGTTCACCTGAAGATAGAATTGGAATGTTATTCTGGAGAATGCACCGTTGTGCCAGGATTATTTTTTCCCTCAATTATCATTTAGGTAAATGGACACCGCAGCAGTGTATTGATTTCCTGGTTGACCGGGTTGGACATGAAAGAGCCAATGCCGAAGGAGAGGTTCGCCGTTCGTTTACGGGTGGTTATGGCCCCTTATACCAGATCGCTTATAAAATTGGAGGGTTAGAATTTATGGCTTTAAAAAGAGAATTGGTTGACACGAAGAAGATGCCGATCAAACAATTTCATGATGCTATTTTACATGAGAACAGTATGCCCATTGAAATGCTACGAGCAATTTTAACCAATCAAAATATTGGAAGAGATTATAAGCCAAGCTGGCAGTTTTATAATAAATAAAGAAGTTTTTAAAAGTAAAACCCTTGTCGATTGACAAGGGTTTTTTGTGCCCAGGACTGGATTCGAACCAGCACATCCTTTCGAACGCTGCCACCTGAAGGCAGTGCGTCTACCAATTTCGCCACCTAGGCATTAGTGGATTGCAAATATAAGTCTCTATACCGATACGTTGAAATCCCGCAACGCATCATTCAAACTCGTTTTCAGATCGGTACTTGGTTTTCGCTGGCCTATTATCAATGCACAACCAACACCAAACTCACCTGCCGGAAATTTCTTTGTATACGAACCTGGTATCACCACACTTCTTGCAGGCACACGGCCTTTCATTTCTATTGGCTCTGCACCACTCACATCAATAATTTTTGTTGACTGAGTTAGCACTACGTTGGCTCCCAACACCGCTTCTTTTTCTACGATCACACCTTCTACTACAATACAACGGCTCCCAATAAAACATCCATCTTCCACAATTACAGGTGATGCTTGTAATGGTTCCAGCACACCACCAATACCAACGCCGCCACTTAAGTGTACGCCTTTTCCTATTTGTGCACAACTACCAACGGTTGCCCATGTGTCCACCATGGTTCCTTCATCAACATATGCACCAATGTTTACATAAGAAGGCATAAGCACAACATTCTTTGCTAAGTATGCACCATATCTTGCTACTGCATGTGGAACGGCTCTTACACCAATTTCTTTATAGTTTTTCTTCAGCAACATTTTATCATAGAATTCAAATGGTGCCAGGTCCCATGTCTGCATTTGTTGAATACCGAAATATAGTAGGATGGCTTGCTTCACCCATTCATTCACTGTCCAGCCAGCATCGCCGGGGGAAGCAACTCTTAATCGTCCTTTATCCACTTCTTCAATCACAGCTCTTACCGCATCGCTGTATTTGTTGTCTTTTAATAATTCCCGGTTAGCCCATGCTTCCAATATTAAATCTTTCATTACTTGCGAAATTTGCTGCGAAAATAACTGTTAAGTCGGAAAGTCAGCAAAGTCTATAAGTCCGAAAGACAATTTCAGTTATCGTGAATGTCTTTCAGACTTTCTGTCTTCCGGACTTGCGGACTTATCTTTGCTCAATGAATATCGGGTTTGATGCAAAAAGAGCATATCACAACGGCACAGGGTTAGGGCATTATAGCCGAACCTTGCTACAGTCGTTGTCAGAATATTACCCCGAGCATCAGTATTACCTGTTTAATCCAAAACCATCCGATGTATTTGAAATAAAGGGGGAGAATCTACAAGAAATATTGCCACAAGGATTGTTTAATAAAACATTTAGTTCTGCCTGGCGAAGCAGTTGGGTTAAAAAAGATCTGCAACGATTGAAGATCGATCTATATCACGGCCTCAGTCATGAAATACCAATGGGCATACAGGACACAGGAATAAGATCAGTCGTTACTATTCATGATCTGATACACGAACGTTACCCGGAACAATACAATGCCATAGATGTAAAGATTTACAACAAAAAGTTTCGCAATGCCTGTGCAAATGCAGATAAAATAATTGCCATCAGTGAGCAAACGAAAAAAGACATTATTGAATTTTATAAAACACCGGAAGAAAAAATTACAGTTTGTTACCAAAGTTGCAATCCTTCATTCAGTAAAGAATTGAGTAAGGAAGAAAAGCAAAGGGTAAAAAAAAAATACGGTTTACCCGACGAATATTTTTTATCTGTCGGTTCTATTATTGAACGAAAGAATTTGTTGAATATCTGTAAGGCTGTTTTTTTGTTGCGAAATGAGTTAAACATTCCGTTGGTAGTTATCGGTGATGGTGGAAAGTACAAGCAACAGGTAAAAGATTTTATCAGGCAAAATGGATTAGAAGATAGAATTATTTTTCTTTCCGAAAATCCTTCAGCAAAATCATCAAAATCATTTCAATCAGCGGTTGATTTCCCGGCTATTTATCAATCGGCCATCGCAATGATATATCCTTCATTCTTTGAAGGTTTTGGTATCCCGGTGTTAGAGGCATTGTGGAGCAAAGTGCCGGTTATCACTTCTAATGTATCTTGCTTACCGGAAGCAGGCGGTGATGGGGCTTATTATGTAAATCCGGTGAGTGCAGAAGAAATAGCAGCAGGGATGAAGAATATTTATTTTGACAAAGCATTTGCTGCCGGCCTAATTGAGAAGGGCTGGCAACATGCACAAAATTTTTCACCACAAAAATGTGCGACATCTGTAATGGATGTTTATAAATCGCTATGGTAGATTTTGAAAAAGATATTGAACAATGTTTAACGGTGCTTAAAAACGGCGGCACCATTCTTTATCCTACCGATACGGTATGGGGAATTGGTTGTGATGCTACTAATGTAAAAGCCGTTCAAAAGATTTATGACATCAAGCAACGGCCAGATGAAAAAGCAATGATTGTTTTAGTAGCTGATGAAAGAGATGTATTACAATATGTAGCAAGTCCTGATCTGAGTGTGTTTGATTATTTACAACAAACAACCAAACCAACTACAGTCATCTATGAAGGTGCTATTGGCCTTGCCGATAATTTAACGGGCAGCGATGGCAGCATTGCCATCCGCATTTGCAATGAACAATTCTGTAAACATCTTCTTAAAAGATTCCGCAAGCCCATCGTTTCCACTTCTGCTAATATTTCGGGTCAGCCAACAGCTAAAATATTTACGGATATTGATTTTGAAATTAAAAAGCAAGTAGATTATGTAGTTGGCTACCGCCAGGCGGATATAGCTATTGCCACGCCATCCTCAGTTATTAAATGGGAGAATGGAACTGCTACCATAATTCGCCCATAACCGAAAACCAAAAACCCGTAACCTTTCTCTCTATCTTTGCGAATTGTATGGAAATAAATTGCACAGAAAAAGAATTAGCACTATTAAAAAAAGTCGCCAATGCTGCCGAAGCATTGGGAATGGAAACTTATTTGATCGGTGGTTTTGTACGGGATAAAATATTAGGCAGAGAAACAAAAGATGCAGACTTTGTTTGTGTGGGAGATGGAATAGAATTGGCCAAAGAAGTAGCCAAACAATTTAACCCAACCCCGCAGGTTGATTATTTTAAAAACTTTGGTACTGCACATATAAAGATTGATGATGGCTTTGATATAGAATTTGTTGGTGCCAGGAAAGAAAGCTATCAATTCGACTCCCGCAAACCTGAGGTAGAACCCGGAACAATTATCGACGATCAGAACAGGAGAGACTTCACCATCAATGCACTGGCCATTAGTCTTAATAAAAATGATTACGGCAAACTCGTTGACCCTTTTAACGGAGTTCAAGATATTAAAGACGGTATTATTAAAACACCCCTTGAGCCTTCTCAAACTTTTAGTGATGATCCATTGCGAATGATGCGGGCAATACGATTTGCTACACAGCTCAATTTTGTTATCGAAGAAAAAACATGGCAGGGAATAATAGACAGTACTTATCGGATAAAAATTATTTCACAGGAAAGAATTACCGATGAATTGAATAAAATTATTGCTGCACCTAAGCCATCAATCGGATTTGATTTATTATATAGATGCGGATTGCTGCAAATCATCTTTCCGCCAATGGTAGATTTGGCAGGAGCAGAATATAAAGATGGTCATGGCCATAAGGATAATTTTTATCACACTTTACAAGTGCTGGACAACTTAGCAGCGAATACCAATGATCTATGGTTGCGATGGGCTGCTTTATTACATGATATTGCAAAACCTATAACAAAGAAATTTGAAGAAGGTCATGGCTGGACTTTTCATGGGCATGAAGCAGTAGGCGGAAGAATGGTGCCAAAGATTTTTACCAAATTAAAACTACCGCAGAACGATAAAATGCGGTTGGTGAGAAAATTGGTGGAATTGCATTTACGTCCTATAAGTTTAACAAAAGAAAATATTAGTGATTCTGCTGTTCGGCGTTTATTATTTGATGCGGGAAAAGATTTTGATTCGTTGATGATGCTTTGCGAAGCAGATATTACATCAAAAAACAAACAAAAAGTAAAACGTTTCCTGGAAAATTTTCAGCTGGTGCGGCAGAAATGCAAAGAGGTAGAAGAAAAAGATCATATCCGTACCTGGCAGCCGCCCATTACCGGTGAAATTATAATGGAAACTTTCGGATTATCACCATCTAAACCTGTGGGTATAATAAAAGATGCACTGAAAGATGCGATGTTGGACGGAGTTATCCCCAATACCTATGAAGCGGCCTATCAATTTATGCTGGAAAAGGGAAAAGAGTTTGGCTTAACAGTTGTGAAGTCTTAAATCAAATTCCATAAATTTGCTCTATGGCTATTCTAAAATTCAGGATTTATTTTGAAGAAGATGAAAGTGTGTACAGGGATGTGGTGATCCGTCATACACAAACTTTCCAGGACTTGCATGATGCGATATTAAAGTCGTATGAGTTTGATAATAAACACAAGGCTACATTTTATCGCAGCAACGACCATTGGCTAAGAGGCAGAGAAATTTCATTGGAAGTCTATGAGAAGGAATATAAAGTAGCTCCATTGATAATGAGTGAAACCACCATTGGTTCAGAAATTAAAAACCCGAACCAGCGTTTTATTTACCAATATGATTTTAACAGGAATTGGGGTTTCCTCATTGAATTGATAAATGTTTCGAAGGAAGAGAGTTCAAAACTTGTTTATCCGGCCACAATAAGAACAGAAGGAATTGCGCCAAGTCAGTACGGAACAAAAGGTTTGCTTGGACCAAAGTTTGCAGACATAGAAGAGAAGTATGATCTGACACAAGTAGGCGAAGGCTTTGGTGAAAAAGATGAAGACGGCGAAGATCTCGGCGGGGATAGCGAAGTGATAGCCGAAGATGGAGATGAAGAAGTATAATACGTCACTCAGTATAAAATTTTAATTGCCCCGGCTTTTACGCCGGGGTTTTAAATAAAATGGCATCAGTAGCAAATAAAAAAGTTATCGTCATTGCAGGTCCAACTGCAGTTGGAAAAACAAGTGTAGCTATTCAACTGGCTGAACATTTTAAAACAACAATTATCTCTGCCGACAGCCGTCAATGTTTTAAAGAATTGAATATTGGTGTAGCAAGACCATCAGAAGAAGAATTACATACAATAAAACATCATTTCATCGCTTCTCATTCTATACAGGAAGAAATAACGGCCTTTGATTTCGAAAAATATGCGTTGCAAAAGGCAGAAGACTTATTTAAAGTGCATGATGTAATTGTAATGGTTGGCGGCACCGGACTTTATATAAAAGCTTTTTGTGAAGGATTGGATAGCATTCCTGCTGTTGATCCAGTAATAAGAGAACACATCATAAAGGAATATGAGGCAAAAGGTATTGAGTGGTTACAACAACAGATACAGGAAAAAGATGCTGATTTTTTTGCTGTAGGAGAAATACAAAATCCGCAGCGGATGATGAGGGCTTTGGAAGTAGTGGAAAGCACCGGCCAATCCATACTTTCTTTTCGAAAGGGAGAAAAAGCAGAACGGGATTTTAATATTATAAAGATTGGATTGGAGTTGCCGAAAGAAGAACTGCATCGCAACATACACAGCAGGGTAGATGCGATGATGGAAGCCGGGCAATTGAATGAAGTGAAACAATTGATACCATATAAAAGCCTGAATGCTTTGCAAACGGTTGGTTATGCAGAACTGTTTGAATATTTGGAAAGCAAAGCTTCTTTAGCAGATGCAATAGAAAGAATAAAAATAAATACCCGGCAATATGCCAAACGGCAAATGACCTGGTTTAAAAAAGATGGGGCAATAAAATGGTTTCATCCTTCGCAGGTAAAAGAGATGATTGAGCTAACTCTGAAATAATTTTTCTTTTTGGCTTTGCCCCTTTGCGACTTTGCGTGAAATTATCAGGAAGCATCAACAGCTACATAAACCCATGCTTCTTTACCTGATTCCAACACTACTTTGATACGCTTATAATTTTCCGGTTCGTATTTATCGGCCAGCAATAATTCTTCGTTTGTAAGTTCAAGAACTGTTCCTTTTATAAAATCGTTCTTGTCTTTTGTTGGTAGTAGTGTTTGCTGATATTGCTCATCGCCTTTTGCAAGAAAGGCTTCATCTTTTATTTCTATGGTAGCTTTTTTGTAGCCGCTTAATATATCTGGCGAGCCATCTAATGTTCTTCCAAATAATTCTAATTGAGTTTGTTGGTTTTGGAGAGTGCCGTATGAGAAGAGATGTTCGGTCATTTTTTATTGGCTTCAAATATTTTATCAAACTCATTTGCTCTTATTTTAATATATTCTGATAAGAATTCTTTCGTTACAATGTTAATGATATAGCCATGAGTTCTTTCTTTATAAGAGTCAGACATATAATTAAAACGGACTTGCATGTAGTTTTTACTTATTATGTCTAATTCGTTAGAGCTATCAAGAAAGGCTTCATAGAGTTGCCCACTTAACACAATTAAAGGTTCGTAATAGTATAAAATGCTATCTGTCGACAGATTTTTAAATGAATTTTCAAATTTATGAATGTATGCTTTGGTTACATTGCAAAGAGATGTGAAAATTTTATCTCTTCCATTTGAAAATCCTTCTGTATAAGAACGTCCTAGTGTATTGTTTAGTTTTTGACAATGTTTTCTAAAAGAGTTTGATAATATTGCTTTGTCGAAATTTGTTGCAACTTTATTGCTAAACGACTCGTATATTAATCTCTCAAACCCTGTTGTTTCAGTTGAAAATATAACCCACGGCTTTTCTGTTTCTTTTTTTATTTCAATAACGAATGAAAATGTAAGCTCCGTGTAATGTTCATTGTTAGATGTGAATTGTTTAGTGTAGCTTCCAATTAAGTCAATTTCACGGCCTTTCTTTTCATCCTTATCTAGATAGTAAGTATTATTTTCAACTTCCCAATTATTTTGTGAAAAAACTCTCGCCACCTCCAATTCAAAAGGGAAGCCTCCTTTTATTATTTGAGATTTCAACTTTTGAATATCTTCAGGTTTCATGATTTATCAATTTACAACACTAAGAGTTCCGATTGAAGAGGTTGTCATTAAAAATTATAGTTTCTTAAATGCTTAACTTTCCAAAAACTAGCTATTGGAATAAAGCCAATTTACAATAATAATTTTACTCTTCGCAAATGCCGAGTAGCGAACAAAACGTACAAGAGTGCGACGCAACAGACGATGATAGTAGCAATTTGCTCGGCACAAAAAACAAAACCCCGTCTCGTTCAAAACGAGACGGGGTTTACTATTTCAAGTCACTAATTATCTTATCCCAACTTCTTCTTCAAGTTAGTATCAATAGCTTCTAAAAATTCTTCTGTGTATAGGTAATGGTCGCCATGTTTTACTTTATTACCATGTATACAAACAGCAAGGTCTTTTGTCATCTTACCTTCTTCTACGGTTTCAATACAAACAGCTTCCAATGCATTACAAAAATCGATCAGCGGTTGGTTGCCATCTAATTTTCCACGAAAAGCTAAACCTCTTGTCCAGGCAAATATGCTGGCGATAGGATTTGTAGAAGTTGGTTTACCAGCCTGGTGGTCACGGTAGTGGCGGGTTACGGTTCCGTGTGCAGCTTCTGCTTCCATTGTTTTTCCATCAGGAGTTACCAATACAGAGGTCATTAAGCCTAATGAACCAAAACCTTGTGCTACGGTGTCGCTTTGCACATCACCATCATAGTTTTTACAAGCCCATACAAAATTGCCATTCCATTTTAGTGCACTGGCCACCATGTCATCAATCAGGCGGTGTTCGTACACAATGCCTGCTGCATCAAACGCAGTTTTAAATTCATTTTGATAGATGTCTTCAAAGATGTCTTTGAAACGGCCATCATATTTTTTAAGGATCGTATTTTTTGTAGAAAGATATAAAGGCCATTTTTTGCTGAGTGCCATATTGAAACAGCTTCTTGCAAAACCCATAATACTTTCGTCGGTGTTGTACATACTCATTGCCACACCATCGCCTTTAAAGTTGAACACTTCAAAAGTTTGTACATCGCCACCACCTTCAGGGGTAAAAGTCATCGTCAACTTTCCTTTTCCTTTTATCACTGTATCAGTAGCACGGTATTGATCGCCAAATGCATGACGGCCAACTATGATCGGTGCAGTCCAGTTAGTAACAAGGCGTGGAATATTGCTGATAACGATCGGCTCACGAAAAACAGTACCATCTAAAATATTACGGATCGTTCCGTTCGGGCTCTTCCACATTTGTTTCAACGAAAATTCTTTCACTCTTGCTTCGTCCGGAGTAATGGTGGCACATTTAATACCCACACCATGTTCACGGATAGCATTCGCTGCATCAATCGTTACCTGGTCATTGGTTTGGTCACGGTATTCCATACCGAGGTCGTAATATTTTATATCCACATTCAGGTAGGGGAGAATCAATTTATCTTTAATGAATTTCCAGATGATCCGGGTCATTTCATCGCCATCCAGCTCTACAACCGGGTTTGCTACTGTGATCTTTTGTGCCATATTGGTTATTGTTTTTTAGAGGTTTATATCTAATTGAGGATGCAAAACTAAGGGATTATAGCGAAGGGTTTTAAGGTGGCTATTCGAGTAATTTTTTTGTTAGCCAGCGTTCGGTTCATTGGTCATCAAATACAAACAATGCAAAACTAAACGGCATATTCGCTTGATTTAAATCAATTATATTGACTACTTTTGCATTATCTGATTATAGACAAGATTTAGTGGCATGGATTCAATTAAGTTATTCCAATCTTACCTGGGTAAGTTCACCGACATTACCGAAGCAGAGTTTAATAAAAACTTATTGCCCGTGATAAAGGTTCGCCGTTTCGGCAAAAAAGAATTACTAACGAAGGAGGGAGAAGTAGAAAACTATTTCAACTTTATTGCCAAAGGTTTGATCCGTAAATATTATGTAAAGGGTAATCATGAAATCAATACCCAGATTTCTATGGAAGGGCATTTAATTGTAAGTCAGGAATCTTTTCACAGTCGCTTACCTTCTGATTACTTTATTGAAACGATTGAACCGAGTACGGTTGTATCAATTACCTACGATGACCTTGAAAGAGTGTATGCTTCTTCTCACCGAATGGAACGTCTGGCAAGGTTAATGATTACCTATGCTATGGTTATTAAAGACCGCTGGCAAATACAATTGGTAAAAATGACACCAAGAGAAAGGTTCCTGAATTTTGTAACCAAGAATCCTGAATTAATGCAGCGGGTGCCGCAGAAATTTCTGGCATCCTATCTTAATATTAAGCCAGAAACATTCAGTCGCTTTAAACATTTAATACGGGGACATAAAAGACCTGCTTCATAAATTAGCCCAACGCTACATCTAATACCATCATTACTACAAAGCCACCGATAAATCCTAATACAGAACGATCGGTATACTTATCCCGTTGTGTTTCGGGTATTACTTCTTCCACCACCACAAATATCATGGCACCTGCAGCAAATGCCAATGCAAATGGGAGAATGGGTTGCATATAAATAACTGCCACCGCACCAATTACACCAGCTAAAGGTTCAACAATGGCTGAAAGCTGTCCGTACCAAAAGCTTTTTAATCTTGTAACACCGTGTCTTCTTAATGGCATCGATACAGCAATACCTTCCGGGAAATTTTGAATACCTATACCAATAGCCAAAGCAATAGCGCCGGATACAGATGCGTCTTCCATGCCTAAAGCTGCAGCACCAAACAATATACCAACAGCTAATCCCTCCGGAATATTATGCAATGTAATAGCAAGTATAAGTAAGGTTGTTTTATGCAGCTTTGTTTTTAATCCTTCTTTTTCTTCTACACCAAAATTGATATGCAGGTGAGGAGTGAATTTATCTAATACAAAAATAAACATGGCTCCTGCTGTAAAGCCTACGGCCGCCGGCATCCAGCTCATACCCGGGAACATTTTTTCCGACATTTCTATTGCGGGGTTTAGCAATGACCAGAAACTTGCTGCTACCATTACACCACCAGTAAAACCAAGCATGGGGTCAAGTACACCACGACTCATTGTTTTAAAGAAAAAAACAAGCGATGCTCCCAAAGCAGTTACCAACCAGGTAAAAGTGGTGGCAATTAATGCCGCCCAAACGGGGCCTATCTCTGTAAAAAATTTTTCAATTGTTTCCATATTACTTAGTTACTCAACACAAAAATATTTTCTGCTAATTGATTACTGATGGTGAAAGCAGGTTGCCGTCCTATTTTAACTTCCATCGAATTGTCAAAATCAAATTTCTTTTTTACTTCCAGCTTTGTACCAATGGCGATTTTTTTATGCTCTAGTAATTCCAGTATCTCACTCGATTGATCACTTACACTACTTACTATAGCAATAGTATTCAATTCCATTTCAGTTAAACATATTTTTTTACTCATTTCAATTCTACCATTGGCATCTGGTATTGGGTCGCCATGCGGATCAGTGCGGGGAAAACCCAAAAATTCATCCAGTTTATCAATTAATTTTTTATTGCTCACATGTTCTAAATCTTCTGCTACTTCATGCACTTCATCCCAGGAAAATTTTAATTTTTCGGCTAAAAAGTATTCCCATAAACGATGACGACGAATAATACCCAGTGCCACTTTATTACCCTCATTCGTTAACCGAAAACCCTGGTAGGGCTGGTAGTTCAATAGTTTTTTTACTTTTAGTTTTTTCATCATGTCGGTAACGGAAGCTGGCTTTGTTTTTAATTCATTGGCCAGTTCATTGGTTGTTACTGTGCCATCTTGCCGCTGCAAATGGAAAATGGCTTTGATGTAATTTTCTTCGCTGGTAGAATAATTCAGCATGACTAAAAATAATTTTAGACAAAACTAAAAAAATAAATTTGTACGACAAAATTTACTATTGTCTTGTCCCTGCAAATTCTTTACTTTGTTCTATTAATATTCAACTATGGCTTTTTTCAGAAAATATTTAGTCGTTGTTTTAGCCCTTGTAATTATTACAGGGTGCAAACAAAAAAAGAAGCCTTCTCTTGCCGGTGAAGATCCGGTTGAAGTATCGGATTTTATTGAATTCTTTGAGCCACTCAAACTGCCTTACATAGCTGCAGATAGTATTCTTTCCAAAAAAGAAAAAGATTCTCTCTTAATTGGATATAAAGTTTTTACTCAGTTTGTGCCCGACTCCATATTAACTAAAGTGTATGCAAAAGGAGTGAAGCCTAAAATATATCCATTGGGTAAAGTAGAAGTTACTGGTGGAGAAACCTACTTGTTTGTAAAAACAGTAACAGCAGAGAAAAAAGCTGTTTTCTTATTATCATTCGACAAGAAGCAACAATTTCTCGCTGCAATGACAGCATTGCGCCCCGATCAAAATTCAGCCACTGTACAATCGGTACAGATAGACCGTAAATACACCATCACTAAAACTGTTTTGCGCAAAAATGCTGATGGCAGTATGAGCGAAGGAAAAGATGTATTTGTATTAAATGCAGATGCAAAAAACTTTATGCTCATTATGACTGATGCGTTGGAAGATAAAGTAACAGAACTGATAAACCCGATTGATACACTTCCACGAACACATAAGCTTTCAGCCGACTATAGCAACAGTAAAATGAATCTTGTATCTATCCGGGATGGAAGAAAAAGTGACCGCCTTACTTTTTTTATACACTTCGAAAAAAATAATGGTGAGTGTATCGGCGAATTAAAAGGTGAAGCTATGTTGAAATCTTCTTCTGTAGCGGAGTATAGAGAAGAAGGAGACCCCTGTTCAATAAAATTTATATTTAGTTCATCCTCCGTAACCATTACAGAAAGCGGATGCGGTGCAAGACGTGGAATGAAATGTTTGTTTGATGGAAGCTTTGCCCGAAAAAAAAATCCAAAAGCAAAAGTGGATAAAGCAAAGACCGCAATTAAAAAATAATAGAACGGTTGTTTGTTTTTCACATTACGTGGATAAAGCATAAACTCAACGCCACTTGCCTCTCTCATTTAAAAATTTACGATTATATTGCAGCTTCGTGTAAAAAAGACACTATGAATTTTACCCAGTTTAATGTTCCGTATGCTATTGAAGATAGATACAAAAAGAAAGTTGCTTATTTCTCAATGGAGTTTGCTACACATCAGCCATTGAAAATATACAGTGGTGGTTTAGGTTTTTTGGCAGGTTCGCATTTGCGCAGTGCGTTTGAGCTTCGTCAAAATCTTATCGGTGTTGGTATTTTGTGGAAGTATGGTTATTACGATCAGGAACGCCACCAGGATCAAACACTCGATACAGCCTGGAATGAAAAGCAATACAGTTTTTTAGAAGATACCGGAATCAAGTTTCAGATCACCATACATGAGCATCCTGTTTGGGTAAAAGTATTATACCTGAACCCGGAGACTTTTAAAACTGCTCCTTTATTTCTATTGTCAACAGATTTACCGGAAAATGATTATGTGTCTCAAACCATTACTCATCGTTTGTACGATGCAAATGTGGCCACCAAAGTAGCACAGTTCATTTTATTGGGTGTTGGTGGTGCTAAGCTAATAGATATGCTTAATTATAATCCGGAGCTATATCATTTGAATGAAGCCCATGGTTTATCTGCGGCATTTTATCTCTATAAAAAATATGGTAACAATTTAGCCGAAGTAAAAAAGAGATTGGTATTTACCACACATACACCAGAAGAAGCAGGGAATGAAAAGCATGATATTTATCTCTGTCATAAAATGAGTTATTTCTGCGGATTGACTAATCACTCTTTAGCAGCATTGCGATTTGCAAAATTGGCCAATGGTGTTTCCCAGTTGCATGGTGATGTGTCAAGAGCCATGTGGGAGAAATATGCAGGCATCTGTCCAATCATCTCTATTACGAATGCACAGAACTGGAGGTATTGGGCCGATAAACAATTGTATCGCTTTATGGAAGCCGGTGATGATTATGGTATTGATGACAGAAAAAAATATTTAAAGAAAAGAGCCTTTGAAATTGTAGCGGATCAAACGGGTAAAATATTTAATCCAGAAGTATTTACAATTGTTTGGGCCAGACGATTTGCAGGCTATAAAAGAGCTGGGTTAATAACAACGGATGAAAAGAGGTTTGAGAAGTTGTTGGCCAGTACCACTTATCCTGTTCAAATTATCTGGGCAGGTAAACCTTACCCGATGGATCATCCTGCTATAAGTGAATTCAATCAACTTGTACACCTTAGTAAAAGTTATAAGAATGTAGCTGTGCTTACTGGTTATGAACTTGCATTGTCGAAACGATTAAAGCAGGCATCTGATTGCTGGTTGAATAATCCAAGAGTGCCCCGTGAGGCTTCTGGTACCAGTGGAATGACTGCCGCTATGAATGGAGCTATTAATTTCTCCACTGATGATGGATGGATACCAGAATTTATCAACCATGGCCATAATGGATTTGTAGTGCCGAAAGCAGATTATGCAAATATGGCTACGCATGAGCAGGATGAATATGATTTGAAGAAACTCTATGAAATTCTGGAAGATGAGATTCTACCATTGTATTACTCTAATTACGGCACCTGGCGTCAAATTATGAAGAATGGTATGCAAGATGTTCGTTTTCAGTTTGATAGTAACAGGATGGCACATGAGTATTATGATTTATTGTACAAATAGAAAATTTCAATAAATTTACTTGTACTAAAAAGTGGTTTTATGAAACAGATATTTTTTATTCTGTCTTCTTTCCTTTA
>LNFJ01000116.1 GCA_001464625.1 Bacteroidia bacterium Ga0077558
ACCGACATTAAAAAAAACTTGTATATCCCATTGCCGGTTATAGGTTCAATCTACCCACTGGCAAGAGGTGTATTTGGTTCGCCGCAGGATTTGAAGCACCCCGTGTATGCTAACATGGTGGGAGATATTTCCGAAGTTTTAAAAGACATACCAAATGTGGTTTTTATTTCCGGCCATGATCACAACCTGCAACATATTGTAGATAGCAGCCATAACTATATTGTTAGCGGAAGTGGTGGTTACAAACAAAACCGCACCGTAAAACATCCAAACAGTCTTTTTAACTCTAAGGATGCAGGATTTGGGGTGATGGAAGTCTCAAAAAACAAAAATGTTACCCTAACGTTTTACTCGGTTATAGACTCCTTTCACAAAGTGTATGGTGCATCCTTACTCAATTTTTCAACTATTCCTGAAGCGGCAATTGACTCATCAATTAAAGTAGAAATAGTAGATCCTTTTGCAAAATACAAGGATACTATTACTGTTCCAGCCAGCAACAAATACCCTCTTGTAAAAGGCCTCAAGAAATTTTTTATGGGGCAAAATTACCGGCCGGAATGGTCTACGCCGGTAAATATGAAAGTTTTCAATTTGCAAAAAGAAAAAGGTGGTTTTGAAGTAATAAGTTTTGCTGGCGGTAAAGAAACAAAATCACTACGGCTACGAAATAAAAAAACAGGTAAAGAATGGGTTTTATCAAGTATTAATAAAAATTCAACCCGGGCCATTCCAGAAAATCTTCGGGGTAATATTGCACAGAATTTAATCAACGAGTTAAATTCTTCCACCCATCCTTATGCGGCTTTTGCTATCCCCGGACTTGCCAGAGCTTTAGACTTATCTACTCCTAATCCGGAGTTATTCTTTGTTCCGAAAGACCCGGCTTTTGGATTTTATGAGCCGCTCTTTGCTGAAAATATCTGCATATTAGAACCCCAGGATATTTCGGCAGACGGGGCTGAAACAAAAACCACCGCCAAGCTTCTCAATAAAATGTTGGAGGATAATGATCATCGGCCTGACTCACAACTTGTTTTACGGGCACGGTTATTAGATATTGTTATTGGTGATTTTGACCGCCATTTTGATCAATGGAAATGGGCTACAGTAGATTCAACAAAAGGAAAAGATATTAAGGGAAGAATTTATCATCCTATACCCAAAAACAGGGGGCAGGCACTTTTCAATTCAGATGGGTTCATAATAAAAGTGGCAAGTGGCCGGGCTATGCCTTTTTTAAAAGGATTTCGCTATCAAATTCCGAAAGTAGAGTGGCTGGGTTATCGGGCAAAGGATTTTGACCGGATATATCTTACCGACCTTGACTCCTATGATTGGAAAAGAATAATTACCGATGTGCAGCAAAAATTGACTGATTCAGTTATTACGAACTCTGTTAAGCAAATGCCTCCTGAAGCTTTTGCTATCCGTGGCGAAGAGACTATTAGAAAAATGATTAGTCGTCGTGATTTGATTGCTAAAGAAGGAATGAAGTATTACCACTTTCTTTCTAAAACTGTTAACGTTATAGGCAGTAATGAAAAAGAATATTTTAAAGTAAATAATCTTGGCAGTGGTTTGCAGGTAAGAGTATATGGACGTTCCCGGGAAAAAGATACAACCTTCATAATATTTGACCGGGTATTTTTCCCTTCTGAAACCAAAGAAATCAGGTTATTTGGTTTAAATGACGATGACAAATTTGTAATAGATTCCAATACATCTTCCAGAATTAAAATTCGCATAATAGGAGGTAAAGGGAATGATACTTTTGATTTAAAAGGAACCGTAGAAAGTTTGCTATACGATCTTAAATCAGAAGGGAATTTAATTTCAAATAACCGCAAGGCTAAAAACAGGTTTTCTACTGACTACCCCGTTAATGACCAAAACATACTTGGCTTTAATTATAATACAACCAAACTACCACAGCTAAACTTTAATTATAATGCTGATGATGGATTTATAATCCGGGGAGGTATTTCTATACGGACTTATGGTTTCAGAAACCTTCCTTATGCATCTGACCATCGGTTTTCTGTTTTATATGCTCCTTACAGAAATGCTTACCAATTCAGGTACGCAGGAGAACTTAATCATGTTACCCGTGATATTGACCTCGTTTTGAAAGGTCATTACGCAAATCCTGCATTAAGAAACTTTTTTGGCCTTGGCAATAATGCTGATGTGGATGATTCCAAAAAATTCTCCTTCTACCAAACCCGATATAGAACTTTTGAATTTGAAGCGTTGGTTCGTAAACGCCTGTTTGAACGATTGGAATTAATGGCAGGGCCGTGGTTCAATCTTTATAAGAGTAATTACAAAGACAATGTAGATAACATATCAGGTCTACGGGATAATACAGGTTTGCTTGATTCTGCAAGAGTATTCACAAAAAAATCATACCTCGGTGCAAAGTTTGCTCTCCGATTTGATAATAGAAATAATGAATTATTCCCTACCCGTGGGTTGCTTTGGAATAGCGAATTATTACTGGCAGATGGTATATCTGGCAATAGTTATAAATACATGAAGTTTCATTACGACATGGCTTTATATGCAAGCTTTAAAGAGCCTGCTAATCTTGTTTTAGCATTAAAAATGGGTGGTGGTCGTATCTTCAATAAGAACTTTGAATATTTTCAGGCGATGAGTTTTGGACTGGAGAACAACTTGTATGGCTTCCGAAAAAACCGGTATGCCGGCCGCTCAATGTTTTATGCAGGGTTGGATTTGAAAGCTAAATTGTTTTCGCTCAATTCCTATATTCTACCCGGTGATATTGGACTGATCGGTTTTTATAACATAGGAAGAGTGGGTGTTAAAGAGGAAAAATCAAGAACTTATCATGGTGCATTTGGCGGTGGCTTTTATTTTCTGCCTTATAAACTTTTTCTCATTTCAGCAACGCTGGGATTCTCTGACGGTGAAAAACTGCCAAACTTTACAATTGGCACTAAAGTAAATTTTGCATATTAATCCGGCATGATTCTTATCTTAATAAAGCAAGACGGAATTTTTTTCCCTCATAAATAT
>LNFJ01000117.1 GCA_001464625.1 Bacteroidia bacterium Ga0077558
TTTTAGGCCTGGCAACTTTGATTTTTGGGTAAAAGCCGATGGAAGAAATACGGTTGCGGAATCCGATGAAAACAATAATCTTTCAACTATTATCTCAACAGCCTTGCCGGCGAGATGATTTTAAAACCAACAAAAATGAATAAACTTATTTTTATTAGCTCAGCATTTTTTGTTTGGGCTTGCAACAATTCTGCATCTACTGCCGATGGCAATAAAAATGATAGTAGTGTACAAACAAATTCAAATCACAGCCCTGTTAATGCAAGTGCTTGCAGCAAAATGGTTTTTTTTCAACAAGGTGCTGAGGTGGAAGCCACTAGTTATAATGAATCAGGCGAAGCAACAACAAAGCAATACACCAAAATACTTTCAGTGACTGAAGCTGGGGGATTAACAACCGCCAATGTAGAAGGAGCTACGATGGAAGAAAATGGAGAAAATAAGAAAACTGTAATGTATGAATATAAATGTGACGGCAATAAAATTTATTTTGATATCGCTTCTATGTTTCGCACTGATTCAAAAAATCAGGATGCGACTTTCAAATCATCCATGATAGAATATCCAATTAATTTAACAGAAGGGGAGACTTTGCCTGATGCAACAGGTGTAATGTCTTCTGAAAAAGCCGGCAAAAAAATGGGGATGAAATACCATTATCGAAATAGAAAAGTTGAAGGTAAAGAGGATGTAACGACTGCAGCTGGCACCTTTAACTGTTTCAAAATCAGTAATTCCGTGGATGTAGAAATGGATATTCCCGGCATGGATGAAAAAACAAAAGAAATGATGAAAAAAATGCAGGGTGATATGAAGACAACTACCACCACCTGGTTTGCCCCCGATTTTGGTATTGTAAAAATGGAAATGTACATGAATGGTAAACTTCAGTCGAGAAATGAAGTAACTTCAGTAAAACGATAGTATGCGAAAAATTCTTTTTCTTTTTGTTTGTCAGCTTATCATGATAGCAGTTTTTGCACAGGCTGGAAAATATGCCGGCACAAAAAAATCTATGATCGGTAAAGTGTTTATTGAAACAACTGAGTTATCACAATTGAAGGGGTGGACACAATTTGAAGGGGGTGTTGTCAGCAAACTCGATGAACCGGAGATGATTTTAGTACATGTTTTTACAAAAGGAACTACAGTGCTTGTATTTTTTAGTGTAAAAGAAGATACCACTTCTGATAAGTTACTTATTTGTGATGTGCTGGAAGTTACCGGTGTGCAAAAAGGATGGGAGATACGAAGTAGCTTTTGTCGCCAGAATAAAATAGAAAATAGCTTTCTGGTTGTGTGGGGTAAAACAACAACCAATGAGTATATGAATATTTTAAAAAAGGCATGGATTTTTAACCGGGATAAACGAAAAATTGAAGTAGTTCCTGTAAAAGGAATTGATTGTGAGAATATCGGTTGCTGATATTTTTACTAAGAAAAAATATTTATTCAATACCAAAACCAACCAACATGAAAATAAAAATCTCATTTTTCTTACTTTGTACCTCTCTGCTGGTATTGCAGAAGAACGTGGTTGCGCAGCCTTTTAGTCTTGACGATAGGATCAATCCGAGGGAATTGATCTTCGAAGAATATAAAAAGGAAGGGGCAGAAAAAGCCAATGGTCGCATCAGCATGAACCAACTTACACAAGATAATGATACGGCGTATTATTTTATCAAAGGGCTAAGCATGTATTCACCAACTTACTTTAGTCTCAACTCATCAGACCTTTCAGCGGATATTAAAGTGCTTTTGTGTAAAGAAAACTGGAAAACCTTTCATCATACCGGCGAAGTAAAAGGTAAAGGCATTTATAAAAATAACTTTAAAACGGAAGGTGATTTTGGAATAATGGTAGTGGCTAATAAAAAGCCAGCCCATTATGTATTGATGGTGTGGACGGGAAATGAAATGAAAATGGAATTGCCATCCGTATTCAAAGGAGCAAACGATGCAACAAGTAGTACCGGCGGTGGCTGGTTCAAAAAAAATATGACATTGGTTATAGTTGCAGCGGCTGCGTTACTTATCATATTATTCTTATTAGTTAAACTAAAAAACAAAAAATCATGAGCATAATAATTAAAAAGTTTGCACTGATTTTATCAGCAATATTTTTATCAATTGCTATTCATGCCCAAGATGATGGTTTTGATATTGGTGGAGATAACGACCCGGCAGAAGCAGTTAACGAGGCGTACGAAAATTTACAAGGCTACCTTGATTGGTTGGAAGAACGAAGAGACGAATGGAACGAAATTCAGAATTTTGAACCCGGTGCCTGTGCACCGGACTTTAGTGCCAGTAGTGGAGCAATGATGGCCTCCACCTGTGTTGGAAATGCAGCATGTAGTGAATGTTATGAAAGAGCGGTGGGAGAATTAAATTTTATTCGTCGTCAATTGGGCAGGTTGAGTTGCATTTACAGCAATACAAAACACTTTAAAGAGAGTGCATTGGCCTTTGGCGATAATATGAGTGGTATTCACGCAGTAACCGGTATTGCATGGCAAAATGAACGAGGAGGAATTGTGGCAGAGTTCGAAAAATTTAAGCAAACCTACGATAGAAAGTATACCGATATGATGGGTGCTTTGCAACGGGCACTGCAGGGAATTGGAACTTGCGAGGCGCAATATGGATTGCCAGATTGGTACCAGCGTTTCGGTTTTGTATATTTTGAATTTATGAAGGACAAGTATAAGAGGATTGATTAAATTGTTTGTATGAAAAAATATATGCTTACCTCGATGATATTATTGTGCATAACGAATATATCATTTGCACAAACCAACCCCAGGACATATACCGGTGGTCGCTTTACTTTAGATCTTGCAGGTACTCAGGGAGTTTTGACGCCTGTTGAAAAAGGAGATACATTGATATATACGATTATTAAACCTTCCGATTCAATACTGGTGAAGAAAAAATTTAAAACAATACCGTTACCGCAGGGGAAAAAATATTATTTGAAGTTTAACGTTAAAAAGAAACTATCGTAAGAACAATAAGTTCATGAACTTTTCGCTACTTCCCATTTTGTGAAATAGATTCAACAGTTTAGACATATACGGCTTTGCATTACTTCATTTATGATTAAGTATTATGCTTTCCAGCTTATACATAGTTAAACATGCAGAGGATGGCATACCATTTGGTTTTATTGACGGATATCAAATCATTCAATAAAATTTTAAGTATGGCTAGCGAAATAAAAGATCTCCATCGGGATGAAGCAAATAAAAAAATAAAGCAAATGGTTGATGATGCTGATATTGGTTTGTTCACGACAGACCTTACCAGCCTGCCATTAAAGACAAGACCTATGTCAAGACAAAAAGTTGATGAAGATGGTACTGTCTGGTTTTTTAGTCATAAGGATAGCGACAAGAATCAGGACATTAAAAAGGACAATAGAATACAGCTCTTTTATTCCAACAAAGGCAGTATGGAATTT
>LNFJ01000118.1 GCA_001464625.1 Bacteroidia bacterium Ga0077558
AATTCATCATATTGCTGCATGGCATTGCCACCTGCTGTTATAAAATGAAGAATATGTTGCCACTCATCTTTGGTTATATCTCTAAAACAAAAAGTGGATGCGACTTCTTTATATATATCATCGGGCAAAAAACCATCGGATATCGCAATTGTATTCAGGTATTGCATCAGCACATCAAAGCAAAGCATCATTGGTGGTCGACTCTCGATCATGTTTTCCTGCATCGCCGATTTTAATGCTGCAGCTTCCATCAACTCTAATGAATGTGTAGGCAAAAAATAAATCTTACTTACAGCATCCGGACTATGACCGCTACGACCAGCCCGTTGTAAGAACCGGGCTACTCCTTTTGGTGAACCAACCTGTATCACCGTTTCTACAGGGCGAAAATCTACTCCCAAATCTAAACTGGCAGTACATACAACTGCTTTAAGATTGCCGGTGTGAAGATTGTCTTCGATCCATTCTCTCATTTCCCTATCGATAGAGCTGTGATGTAAAGCAATAGAGCCGGCCAACTCCGGACAAACATCCAGCAATGTTTGATACCATCTCTCACTCATACCCCTGGTATTAATGAAAATGAGTGTTGTTCTGCTTTCTTGAATAATAGGGATGAGTTTATGTGCCAGTTTAATTCCTAAGTGACCTGCCCATGGATATTTTTCAATTTCATCAGGGAAAATAGACTCGACTTCAATTTTTTTATTATGATTAGCCTTAATAGTTATACCTTCTTTTTTGAGTGGCGATAATAAAACTTCTTTTGCTTCTTCTAAATTTCCAATGGTAGCAGAGATTCCCCAAATGCTGGCTTGTAAGTGATTGGTCGTAATTGTTGACTCATGACTCCCGACAATTCTTGAAATAGCTAATTCAACTTGTACACCTCTCTTGCTTCCCAGCAACTCATGCCATTCATCAATAGCAATTAATTTCAGTGTACGAAAAATTTCCGGATATCCTTTTTGCGCTAATAATAAATGTAAACTCTCGGGAGTGATGATAAGCACTTCCGGCATATGCCTTTTTTGAGCAGCTCTTTCTGAAGTGGAAGTGTCGCCATTTCTTATCCCAACTTTCCAATTCATTCCTAACTCTCCAATTACTTCTTCCATTGCACGGCCAATATCTTTGGCTAAGGCACGGAGTGGTGTTATCCATAGCAATTGCAGGCCATTATTTTTTTGGCTCGCATAATCATCAGGGTGATGATTGATAAAATCAATAACGTTTCCTAAGAATACAGAAAATGTTTTACCGCAACCAGTTGGTGCATTTACTAATCCACTATTACCAGCAATGATTTGTTGCCAGACTTGCTGTTGAAATAAAAAAGGCTTAAAACCTTTTGTTTCAAGCCAGTTATTGATAATGTTATATCCTTTGGTATCCTGTACTTCCACAAAAACGAAATAGAGTATGAAGTTACAGTATTAACGAAAATTAAAAGACACCTTTCAACACCCCATCCTGCCATTTCAGGAAATAGAGTTTTTTATTTTCGAAATAATCCAGTGTCATGGATTGTTTGTTGATGTTAGGCTGAATATCATAGTCTGTAAACACTTTGTACTGCTTATTACCAAGATTGGAAGAAATGTCTTTGCCATATTGCATAAGCAACTTTGCATATTTCCAGGTTACCTCATACCCACGAAAGACCATATCAGACGGCCGGGCAAACATCACAGTGTTGAAGTAATTTGTAATTCCCTGGCTTATTTTATCAACTTTTGAATGATAAAAGGGAGTGCTGTATATAATTTCAACGCCTTTGTATTCGGACTTGTTGAAATCTTTAATATTATCCCAGGTAGGCATGCCCATTACAGTAGCCTGGTATTTTTGTTTTTTTAGAAGGGATAATTGCTTTACCAATCTTCTTCCAAAATTCTCATCAAGACTTCCAGCAATACAAAGCGTTTGATTAGTAGTATCAAGATGAGCCCGAAGCTGGGTTATCGTAAAACTATCCGTAAGCTCAACGTATTTCATTTTCAACGGCACAGCTACGGTGCTTTTTGAAAAGTCGTCGAAATACATTTTAAGCCGGTCTTCTAATTGGCCTTTTTTTCTAAACACCACAATCGGGTTGAGTGAATAGTATTTCTGGATATGTTTATAGATTCCTTCGCACTGTGTTTTTAATGTAGAATTTAATACCACAAAAAATGGATTTGCACTGGTACCGCCATCGTTGGGGAGATTTACATTGATAACAGGTATGTTCCTTTTCAAGCCAGCATCTGCAAAAATCTTTATTTCCTGGCTGGAGCTATGCGCAATAATCAGTTCTATACTATCACTTTCTGCTTTATTCAATTGCTGGGCGATACTTTGTTTGGAAGAACGGGTATCATAAATAAAGATTTCTAACGGTGCTCCTTCTTTATTGAGAGAGTCAATAGCCAGTTGGGCTCCTTCATAAAATTCTAATCCAGGGTTGATATATTTTGGGAATACATTTTTTGCGTAACGGTATTCATCATTGTAACCAAATGCCGAATCAAGATACAAGGGAGCAAAGATTGCCACCTTATGTTTACGAATTTCTGTTTGTGCATTCGACATATGAAATGCAAAAACTAAAATCAATAATCCAAGAATGTTTTTTTTCATAAATAAGAATTCTTTTAAAGAGGTATCCCACTCACCATCTTATTCCCACTCAATTGTTGCAGGGGGTTTACTGCTTATATCATATACCACCCTGTTTATTCCTCTTACATTATTAATGATCTCGTTAGAGATATTCGCTAAAAACTCATACGGTAAATGTGCCCAATCCGCTGTCATTCCATCCACACTCGTCACCGCTCTTAATGCTACAGTAAATTCATAAGTCCTTTCATCGCCCATTACACCCACACTTTTTACCGGCAGTAAGATAGCTCCGGCCTGCCACACAGTTGCATACAAACCGGTATCTTTTAACATCTTAGTATATAAGTGATCTGCTTCTTGCAACAACTGTACCTTTTCTTCGGTAATTTCTCCCAAAATTCGGATGGCAAGTCCCGGTCCGGGGAAAGGGTGACGGTCGATCATTTCTGCAGGTATCCCTAACTCACGGCCAACTTTTCTTACTTCATCCTTAAATAATGAACGTAATGGTTCTACCAATTCCAAATGAAGATGGTCAGGTAAACCACCTACATTATGATGGGATTTGATAGTAGCCGATGGGCCATGTACGGACAGACTTTCTATCACATCCGGATAAATAGTTCCTTGTCCTAATAAACCAACACCTTCGATCTTTTTAGATTCTTCCTGAAAAACGTCAATGAACAAACTGCCAATCGCTTTTCTTTTTGCTTCGGGGTCTGATTTATCGGCTAATGCAGTATAAAAACGCTGCTTAGCATCAATACCAGTTACATTCAATCCCAATTGCGCATACATTTCCAGTACCGCACCAAATTCATTTTTGCGCAACACTCCGTTATCTACAAAAATTCCGAAGAGATTTTTCCCAATTGCTCTATGAATTAACGTAGCTGCTACCGTAGAATCAACACCGCCGCTTAATGCCATGATAACTTTACGGTCGCCAATTTGCTTTTTTAATGCTGCAACTGTATAGGTAATAAAATGGGCCGGTGTCCAATCTTGTGTGCAACCGCAAATATGTAGCAGAAAATTATTCAGTATCTTTTTTCCTTCTTTGGAATGATATACTTCCGGGTGAAATTGTACACCATACAAAGGTTTTGTTTCGGTTCCATTTTTTTTGAATGCGGCTACGGGAATGCTTTCTGTGTCGGCTAATAATTCAAAACCCTCAGGTAGTTCTTTGATCGTGTCGCTATGGCTCATCCACACATGACTTTGTTGCGACACATCTTTAAGCAACACATCTTCTTTTTTAAGTTGAAGAATGGCACGGCCATATTCCCGTTTATTACTTTTTGCAACCAGCCCGCCAAAACGTTTGGCTGTTAATTGTGCACCATAACAAATTCCCAGCACTGGTACTTTTGAAATGAAAGCTTGCACATCCACATCCGGAGCATTATTTTCATTCACCGAAAAAGGAGATCCCGAAAGGATAATTCCTTTCAATCCGGGTTCAAATTCAAAAGGTTTATTAAAAGGAATAATTTCGCAATATACATTGGCTTCCCTTACAGCACGGGCAATTAACTGGGTAAATTGAGAGCCAAAATCAAGAATCAGGATTTTTTCAGTCATGTAATAAATAATTAGAGAAGGGTGTGTTAGCTACCCCAGTTTTCCCTTCACAAGTAGGGGTAATGGCAGCGAAGGTAAAAAAAGGTTGGTAGTTTATCCCACACAGTTTAAAACCCTTTGCAGTAGCGGATTTTAGCCTTCTTTTGTTATTAATTCTCCATTGTAACCTTACTGCCGCCGAAAGCGTCAAATTTGTTGAAATCGACATTTTTGCACTTACATTTGTTACCACAAAACCATTGAACATGAAACGTTTTTCTCTAGTAGCTGCTATAACTGTCCTATTATTTTCTTCTTGCGACGAAATTACCGGAGAAAGGATCAGGGGTAATGGTAATGTTATTTCCCAGGCCAGATCGCAGACCAATTTTACCGGTGTTGAAGTAAGCGATGCTATTCATGTATATGTAAAAAGCGATTCTGCATTTTCTGTAAAAGTGGAAGCCGATGAAAACCTGCAACAGCATATTATCATTACGGAAGTAAATGGTGTGTTGAGAATTCGGGAAGAAGACGGTACCAATTTGAATGCTACCGGAAAAATAAAAGTGTATGTATCTGCTCCTTCAATAAGAAGCCTCGATGCTTCTGGTGCCAGCAAAATAATTAGCGAAAATGAATTAACCACAGATGCAATTGATATTGATGTTACAGGTGCCAGCAGTGCCGAACTGGAATTAAAAACCCCAAAAGTTTCGGCCAGCATGAGTGGTGCCAGTCGTATTACATTGTTCGGGAAAACAAAGGATCTTGTTATAAAAGGTAGTGGTGCTTCTGATGCCAATTGTTATGAATTATTATCCGAAAATGCAGATGTAGATTTATCGGGTGCCAGCAATGCAGAAGTATTTGCTAGTGTAAAACTAAATGCAGAAGCCAGCGGGGCCAGCGATGTTCGCTATAAAGGAAGTGCCGTTGCAAGCCAACATACAAGTGGTGCAGGCAGTGTGAAGAAAGTAGAATAAAAAAATTAATGCATGAATAAATAAAAGTCAGCAAGTTCGTCGCTGACTTTTTTTGTTACCCGGCTGCATTGCTAATATCATCGTCCCTTGCAATCGAAGATTTGTTCGAAACCCTTTCTTCCAGTGGAAGAAAGGTGAGAGCCCCTCTTCATCTTTCTGCCTGCCGGCAAAGGCAGGTTCGCTACGGAGCATTCTGCAGAATTTCCTACTATATTTTATTTGATTCTTAAGTACAAAGTAATTGGTTGTATTTCCTCTGCGAACTCTGCGTTCCCTGCGTGATGTATTTGCTCATATTCCCAAAATTCCAGAACTTACAATCCAACCAAAACCTTACGCATGAGCTCCCGGAGACAATTCATTAAGGAAGCCACCTTAGCTTCCGGCGGTTTGTTAGTAGCCACTTCCTCCTTCAGCAATTTTTTTATTGGCGCAAAACCTAAAGTGATCATTATCGGAGCCGGCTTTGCTGGATTATCTGCTGGCTACTACTTACACAAAAAGAAAATTGATTTTGTGATCCTTGAAGCCCGTAATCGAATTAGTGGCCGTGTATTTTCTCATACCATCGACGAAAAAGAGAATCTGATAATTGAATTAGGAGCAGAGTGGGTCGGTAACTCACATGAGCGGTTACAAAATTTATGCAATGAATTTGGTCTGGAGTTACAAAACAATCAGTTTGATTCACATCTTATTTACCAGGGTAACTATTATAAAAATGGCGATTGGGATTATAGTCCCGAATGGAAAAAGAAATTTCAGTCAATTATCGATAATTATGAAAAGCTTACACAGGCAGACAAATTGAAATTGGATAAAATGGACTGGTGGCGTTTCCTCGTCAATAATGGCTGCGAAGGAAGAGACCTGGACCTGCGGGAATTATTGGACAGCACTGACTTTGGAGAAACTATCAGAAGTGTATCAGCCTTTGCAGCATTGGCTGAATATGCAGAAAGCAGCGAGAAGAACGAAATGGACCTGAAAATTAAAGGAGGCAACAGTATGCTGGCAAAAAGGATCGCTGAAAAAATTGGTATGGATAAAATAAAACTGGAACATGCTGTGCAGCGGGTAGTGCAAAATGTAAAGGGTGGTGTTACGGTGTATTGTAAGAACGGGCAACAATTTACGGCGAATAAAATTATTTGTACGGCTCCTACCTATGCAGTAAAGAATATAAAATGGGAACCGGGTTTGCCCGCCGACCAGGTAAATGCGATCAATGAATTGCAATATGCCCGAATCAACAAAAATCCATTACTTTTTAGCAAACGTTTTTGGAAGGATGAAAGCTTTGACATGATAACCGACCAATCACCGCACTATTTTTATCATGCAACCAAAAATCAAGATTCAAAAAAAGGCGTACTTATTTCTTATACAATTGGTGAAAAAGCAGCGGTTGTAGCCAATCAAACTGAAGAGTGGAGAAAGGATATGATTATGCAAACGCTTCGGCCACATTTTAATGATGTGAAAGATAGCTGGGAAAAACAAACAAATTATTATTGGGGCAACGATGAGTTTTCGCATGGTGCTTATGCCTTGTATGGAAAAGGACAATGGTTTAGGGTAATGCCGATATTAAAACGATCCCATATTCATACCCATTTTGCAGGAGAGCATTTAGCAGACTGGCAGGGATTTATGGAAGGAGCTATCAATACCGGGGAAGAAGCGGCCGCAAAAATTTAAAATTTAAAATTTATACAACAAAATAGTAACGGAATGAAATTTGATTTTGAAGAGCAGATGGAGAAATTGAGCGATGAGGAATTATTAAAAGTGGTTACAATTGATAGAAATAATTATCAACCGGATGCATTAGCGGCAGCAAAATCTGAATTTGAAAAACGTAAATTACCAGCTGAAGAAATTTTCTCCATAACAGAAGAACTAAATAAGAAAAAGGAGCAAGAGTATAAGAAAGCAGGTGAACCTCTTGATCCAGGTCTAAAAGTGCTGACTTTTCTTTTTCCAATGATACTTACTTTCATTTTGTCGGGATTTTACAAATCAAAAGGCTATGATAGAAAAGCCTCACAACTTGGAAATTGGACGATGTTAGGGTTTGGCTTTTATGTGATAATCGCAATCCTAATGGCCAGATCATAAGCTTACATACTTCACCGTAATTTTTATATCCCTGTTCCTTCCTTTATCATCCGTACAAGAAATTTTTATCGGCCCTTCTTCTGGAACAAAAAATTGTTTTTCCCCGGCATTACTGCTTTTGTAAAATTTGTTGTTGATGTACCAATAAACCTTGCTTACATCATTCGCAGTTTTGCAGATCAACTGCAGAGGCTCGGGATCTTTTTTATTGATTAAATATTCTGTACCATTCACCGGCGAAGTGACAGCAGGGGCCGCTCCTTTAAAGATCAATTCACAATCCGGATTGTGCTGCGGTATTTTTTGATAGGCGATCCTGTTCTCTTCAAACCATGATTGCATATCGGGAGGCACCACTTTATACCATTTCTTTTTATAACCGTTTTCTGGCGCACAACTTTTGCAAAAAGAAATTTTTTCGCTGGCACTTATTATTATTTCCTGCCAGTTGTCACAAACTTTTGTGGAAGATATCAATGGAATAAAATAATCCGTGACCAAACTGCTGCAATGTTCAGAAGGAGCTAAGCCGGTTTCACTGCAAACCTGTCGTATATCACAATCATTCGGTTGCGTAAACCATTCTTCGTCGCTATCGTAATCAATGGTATTAAAAATTTTAAAAAGTAATGGCGTTGCAATATTTGCACCACTTAAATCTGCTACTCCAACACCTGAAAAATTTCCTGACCACACACCCACCGTATAGTTTTTATTGTAGCCAATACTCCAGGCGTCTTTGCGGCCGTAACTGGTGCCGGTTTTCCAGGCAATTTTTGGCATTTTCTCCGTAGCAGCCCAGTTCAATGGGAAATCAGGGCGGTTTATTTTTGATAATATTTCGTTGGTCATATAATTAGCTGCCGGACTAATCACTCTTACTTTATTATATACTGTATCGTTTTGTGTATATGATGGAGAAATATACATGCCATCATTGGCAAACGATGAAAACAGGCCTGTCAATTCTTCTAATGTAGTGCCGCATCCGCCAAGAATTAAAGACAATCCAAGTTTTCGCCTATCCTTTTGTATTTGTTTGAAATTACAATTGGATAGTTTTTGGATCATCTTCTCATGTCCCAGCATCTTCAATCCTTTTACGGCAGGAATATTCAATGAATGTTCTAGTGCCTTTTCTACGGTAACATAGCCATTGAACTTCTCATCATAATTTTCAGGTGCATAGCCATCATAGTTTACAGCTACATCTGTCATCACCGTTTTTGGGGTAAGCAATCCTTCGTCAAAACACATCGCATAAAGCAAAGGTTTTAAGGTACTGCCCGGTTGGCGAACTGCATTGGCACCGTTTACCTGGCCCCCGTCAGTAGTATCAAAAAAATTGGAAGAGCCTACATAGGTAATAACTTTATTTGTTTTGTTGTCAATTATTACAACAGCTGCATTCTTTATATTTTTTAATCGTTGTGTTCTTATATAATCTTCTACTAATTTTTCCGTTTTCAGTTGAGTGTTAAGATCAATATTCGTATTGATAATGTCACCTCCCTCTCTCTTTAACTTATAGGAAAGATGAGGAAGATAATGCGGCACAGTTCCTCTTGTTGCATTCATCGGTTCATTCAGCGCATCTTCAATTTCTTTTTGGGTAAAAACTTTATTGTTTGCAAACTTTTTCAGCCAGCCATTTCTTTCATTAATGATACGGTCATTATGTTTTCCTACAACTAATGAACTGGGATTGTTTGGAATAATACTTAATGCGGTTATCTCTGCCAGCGATAAATGATCGGGATTCTTTTTGAAATATAAGATGGATGCTGCTTTTACTCCTTCAATATTGCCACCATAGGGAACAAGGTTCAGGTATAATTGCAGTATTTCTTTCTTACTGTATTTAAGTTCCAGTTGAAAGGCCCGGAACATCTCTCTGATCTTACTGGAGATGTTTCTTTTTCCCGGCTCCAAAGCTTTTGCCACCTGCATAGTAATAGTACTGGCACCGGATGTGCGACGCATTTGAAAAAGATTGTTGAAAAATGCCCTGGCAACCGCAAATGGGTTTACACCGGGGTGAGAGTAAAAATGTTTGTCTTCTTTGGCAATGATAGTTTTTTGCAGCAAAGGCGAAATCTCCTCCAACTCGGTTTTCATCCGCCACTTTTGGTCTCTAGTAAGGAAGGCGTTTATCACTTCGCCTTTATTGTCCGTGATGATGGTAGAATATTCAACTTTATCGGGTACGGGAAATATCCAGTTCAACAGAAAGAATAAAATAATTAGTCCTATAAAACCTATACCGAGCCGCTTAAAGAATCGAAGCACTCCTTTTTTAGTTATGCTGAAATTAATTTTTTTCATTTAATGTAAAATCGCTGTTGCCTGCATCTCTACTGATGCAAAAAAACAACTGTTGATCGGAACTATTGATCCACTTAACAAATATTTATCTTCTAAAATTTGCAACTACTATTCTATGCGCTGTATCTTTCCTGTCAAATTCTTTTCTTCTTGTATGGAATCGACTGACTCATCCCGCCCAACACGGGATATTCCCCCTTAGCTGTCGCAGTGCTAATTTCTGTTATTTACACCACAGGCCCACAAGCCTTTTGTGAAAAAGTAATGTACAGCTAAATTTTTTTCTCCATCAAACTTCTTTAACTTATCTCCATAAACCTAATCCCGTACGGGTATAGCTAATACCTGTACGGACATTTAACTACACATCTATGCGTATCAAAGCCTATTTAGTTCCGCTGATTGCAGCAGGAGCTATTTTTTTGTCTTCTTGTAAAAAGAATGCGGTTACTATTTCTTTTACCAATGCAAAAGGGGAAGTGCCACAACTCGGGAATCTTATTTTCCGTTTCAGTAGTTCACTGGCAAAAGATTCAATGCTCAATGCCTGGGACTCGACGGATTATATTTCTTTTGAACCCAAAATTGCCGGTAAGTTTCGCTGGCAAAGCCCGGATGAGTTAGTTTTTTCGCCATCACAACCACTCAAACCGGCAACAACTTACAAGGCGAAAGTGAAGAGTGCTGTGTTGAAGTACAGCAAGTATAATTCAGTAAAGAATGGAGATAAGATCAGTTTCCACACTCCTAATCTTACATTGGATAATTCACAAACAGTTTGGGTGGGTGAAACCAGCACATCCGCTGTGCCGCAAGTAGATCTGTTCTTTAACTACCGGGTGAATCCTGAAGATCTAAAAGGAAAATTGAATATTGAAGTAGAAGGTAAAAAGGCTGACTTCAATATGATCACTATTTCGCCGGATAACAAAATATCAGTTCGTATCAATGGATTGAAAGCAGAAGATAAAGATGCAGATGCAAAGGTGAGTATTGCCAAAGGGCTGAAACCGGAAAAGGGAAATACATCAACAGAAGATGCTATTACAAATACAATTATAATTCCATCTCCTTATGTATTAACCGTACAGAATGTAGAATCAGAGCATGATGGAATGGAAGGTGTGGTAAGGGTAACAACCAGTCAGCAATTATCGGGTGAAAGCATCAAGTCGTTTGTAAAGTTTGACCCCGACCTTGCTTACACGGTAGAGGCCAATGATTATGGATTTACATTGCGCAGTGATAAGTTCGATACAGAAAAAAGCTATGCTTTAACCATTGTACAAGGTTTACGGGGAAAGATCGGCGGGGTGATGAAAGAAGATTATAATGGAGGGATCGCTTTTGGAGAATTAGAATCCGGTATTAATTTTACCAATGGTAAAGCCGTTTATCTATCAAAGAAAGGGGGAAAGAATATTGAAGTGCAGATCACTAATGTGCCGAAGGTTAAATTGATCATCTCAAAAATTTATGAGAATAACCTTTTAATGGCACAACGCTACGGCTACTATCCGCAGGAAACTAGCAGTGGCCCGGATTATGCAAGCTACGAAGGAGATTATGATTATTATGATAGCTATGGTGGGGGCGATGCGATGCTGGGTGATGTTATTTATGAAAAGGAAATTGATACCCGTTCATTACCAAAAAGTGGTGCTGGGCGAATTTTAAATTTCTCTCAGTTTGAAGACAGACTGCCTGAATTTAAAGGTGTTTATCATATTGTTATTCGCTCAGCAGAAGATTATTGGGTAAAAGACAGCCGTTATATTTCATTGTCTGACCTGGGATTAATTGCCAAAGAAGGACAGGATAAAATTTATGTATTTACAAACTCAATAAAATCTGCTGAACCTGTTACTGCTGTAAATGTATCTGTTTACTCCAGTAATAACCAGTTGATCGGAACAGGTGCTACCGATAAAGACGGGGTAGCAACTATTGCTTATAGCAAAAAAGAGATCAGTGGTTTTAAACCAGCCATGATCATTGCAAAAACGGCAGATGATTTTAACTACCTGCCTTTTAATAATACAAGAGTGAACACCTCCAGGTTTGATGTAGGAGGTAAAAGGAATAACGCATCCGGATTTGATGCATTTGTATATGCAGAGAGAGATGTGTATCGCCCCGGTGAGAAAATCAATTTTTCTGTTATCCTCCGCGATGCACAGTGGAAAAATCCAGGTGATGTGCCGTTGAAAATGAAATTTCTGATGCCGAATGGGAAAGAATTAAAATCTTTCCGTAAAAGTTTGAATGAAGAAGGTTCAGTAGAGGGAAGTATTGATATTGCTACCGCAGCTATTACCGGTAGCTATACATTAGAAGTTTATACCTCAACTGATGTGCTACTTGCTGCTAAGAATTTCTCGGTAGAAGAATTTGTGCCTGACCGTATTAAAGTAAGTGCTAAACTAGATAAAGAATTCCTTCGTTCAGGAGATGCAGCTAAACTTTCTATTAATGCGATGAACTTTTTTGGTCCTCCGGCTGCAAATAGAAAATATGAAACAGAAATACAGGTTAAACAAAAAGCTTTTTCTTCTGTGAAGTTTGATGGCTATGATTTTAGTTTGGCCAATCAGAATACTTTTTTTGATAAAGAAGTAAAAGAAGGCATGACGGACGAAGCTGGTAATGCCAACATTGATTATACAGTTCCGGATACGTATACAAATATAGGTGCATTACAAACCAGCTTCTTTACTACTGTTTTTGATGAAACAGGAAGGCCAGTTAGCCGTGCCACAAATATTGATGTATTTACCCAAGATGTATTCTTCGGCATTAAGCAAGATTGGTTTTACTATTATCCGTTGAATCAGCCAGTGAAACTGCAATTGGCGGCTGTAAATAAAGATGGTAATGGAGTTAGTTCAACTGCAAGAGTGGAAGTAATAAAGCATGAGTACAGAACAGTACTAACAAAAAGCGGCAGCTACTTCCGCTATGAATCTCAGAAAGAAGATAAGCTGATGATTGAACAACAGATTTCGGTTGGTAACAATACAGTGTATACATATGTGCCAAGAAGTCCTGGCGATTATGAAGTAAAAATTTATCGTCCCGGTGCTAATAGTTATGTGAGCCGCAGCTTTTACAGCTATGGAAGTTATGGTGGCAACAATACTTCATTTGAAGTAAGCAAGGAAGGTAATATTGAAATTGAAGTGAATAAAAAGTCCTATCTCACGGGTGAAAGTGTAGAAGCTTTATTTAAAACACCATTTAGTGGCAGGATGCTGGTAACATTAGAAACGGACCATGTAATTTCTCACCAGTATGTGGATGTAAATAACAGGACAGCCAGTGTGAATTTAAAATTGGATGCCAAACATGTTCCCAATGTATATATCACTGCAACATTGATCAAGCCACATGAAGTATCTGATATTCCATTAACGGTGGCACATGGATTTAAAAATGTAACAGTAGAAGATAAGAGCAGAAAAATTGATGTAACCATTGATGCAAAGAAAACAGTTCGTTCAAAAACGCATCAGAAGGTAACTGTAAAAGCGGCTCCTGGTAGCTTTGTAACCTTATCAGCAGTAGATAATGGTGTGTTGCAGATCAATGATTTTAAAACACCAAATCCTTACGATTATTTCTACCAGAAAAAAGCATTACAAGTCTCCGCATTTGATTTATATCCGTTGTTGTTTGCGGAAGTTAGGGCCAAATTGAGTAGTACAGGTGGTGATGGTGCTTTTGAAATAAAAGACCGTACTAATCCAATGCCAGCTAAAAGAATAAAAGTAGTTAGTTATTGGGGTGGTATCAAAAAGGCAAATAGCAGTGGATTAGCTGAATTTGAATTTGATATTCCACAATTTAGCGGAGAGCTGCGATTAATGGCTGTTTCTTATAAAGGACAAAGCTTTGGTGCTGCTGATAATACAATGATTGTGGCTGATCCGATTGTAGTGAGCACAGCATTGCCAAGATTTTTAAGTCCGGGTGATACCGTGAATGTGCCGGTTACATTAACCAACACAACTGATAAAGCAGCGAATGTTACTGCAACAATAGGAGTGGAGGGGCCGATGAAAGTTGTTGGTGGAAGTAATCAATCAGTAAGTTTAGCTGCAAAAAGTGAAGGCCGTGCAACTTTTAAGGTTGTAGCGGACCCAACAATCAATGTTGGTAAAGTAACGGTTACTGTAAGTGGAATGGGAGAGAAGTTTACGGATGCAACGGAAATTGCTGTTCGTCCTCCATCTACCTTACAAAAATCAACAGGTAGTGGTTCTATTGCCGGAGGCAGCACACAAAAAGTAAGTATTGGATTGAGTGACTTTATGCCGGGCAGTGTTAATTATAATTTGGTAGTAAGCCGTTCTCCAGTATTAGAGTTAGGCGAACAATTAAAATACCTGGTTCAATATCCTTATGGTTGTACGGAGCAAACTATATCAGCAGCCTTTCCGCAACTCTATTATAGCGACTTGTCTGATCTGATGCAGTTGAACAAGCAACAGAACCTGCCTACCGGACAGGCAGGCAAACTAAATGCGAACAGCAACATCATGGAAGCCATTCGTAAAATAAAAATGCGACAGTTGTATAATGGAGCTGTTACATTATGGGATGGTGAAGGAAAAGAAGATTGGTGGACGACCGTTTATGCTGCACATTTCTTATTGGAAGCAAAGAAAGCTGGTTTTGATGTAGACAATAGTTTGCTGGAAACGATGTTGAACTATATCAACAACAGGTTGAAGAATAAAGAAACGATCACTTATTACTACAACCGTGACCAGAATAAAAAGATTGCTCCAAAAGAAGTGACCTATGGTTTGTATGTGTTGGCATTGGCCGGAAGAACGAATGTGCCAGCTATGAACTATTATAAAGCCAATCCAGCTATTCTTGCTTTAGACAGTCGTTACTTATTGGCAGCGGCTTATGCAACTGCGGGTGACAGAAAATCTTTTACTGCTATGTTACCGGCGTCTTTTAGTGGCGAAGAATCGGTGCCACAAACAGGCGGCAGTTATTATTCGGATGTAAGAGATGAAGCTATTGCTTTAAATGCATTGATCGATGTTGATCCGGGTAATGCACAGATTGGTACGATGGTAAAACATGTGGCTGATAAATTAAAAGCAAGACGATATTTGAGTACGCAGGAAAGAGCATTTGCTTTCTTAGCATTAGGCAAACATGCTAAAGCGGCAAACAATTCCACCGCTACAGCCGAAATAAAAGTAAATGGTAAAACAATTGCTAAAGTAGATGGTGGTCAATGGACAGGCGATATGAAAGCGTTGGGTAATAACAATGTAGAAATAGCAACAAAAGGTAGTGGCCGTTTATACTATTTCTGGCAAGCAGAAGGCATTAGTGCTAGTGGTGCGTATAAAGAAGAAGATAGCTACCTGAAAGTTCGCCGCCGCTTCTTTGATAGAACTGGCAAGCCTTTAACAACAAATACATTCAAACAAAATGAGCTGGTCATTATTGGTGTTACATTGGAACGTTCTTTCAATACACCGATAGAGAATGTTGTCATCACCGATCTGTTACCTGCCGGTTTTGAAATTGAAAATCCCAGAACCAAAGAAATACCAGGTATGGATTGGATAAAAGATGCAATGACGCCAACTGCTTTGGATGTGCGGGATGACCGTATCCATTTCTTTGTAGATGCTAATAGTAACAAGCAAACGTATTACTATGCGGTTCGTGCCGTATCACCCGGTAATTATAAAATGGGGCCGGTAAGTGCAGATGCAATGTATAATGGAGTGTATCATTCTTATAATGGCGCAGGTGTGGTGAGAGTAGTTCAGTAAAGAAAAAAACGATTAGATTTATAGTCCCGCCAATTGGCGGGACTATATCGTTTAATGCACGCCAACTCAAAAAATATTGCCATAGTTTGTAATCAACTCGCAGGTTCGGGACTATCAGCTGTATTAGCTGAAAAAGTAATAGAAAATTTATCCAGCAAAAAAATTGCGCATATACTTTTCAAGGAAAAATGGCCGCCGGATTTTAATGGATTCACGGATGTATGGATTATTGGTGGCGATGGGACACTAAATTATTTTGTCAATCATTACCTGAATATTCAATTACCCCTTGTTATTTTTAATGGAGGCACAGGGAATGATTTTCACTGGATGCTTTATGGGAAAAGTAGTTTTGAAGAACAATTACATCTGGCTTTATCAGCAGAACCTAAGTCCATTGACCTTGGAAGGTGTAATGAAAAATATTTTGTGAATGGAGTTGGAATTGGATTTGAAGGGGAAGTAGCAAAAAGTCTGGCAGGCAAAAAGAAAAAGGCTGGTAAGGCTTCATTTATGGCGATGATACTGAAAAAGATATTTTCGTATCGTTCAAGAACTTATCGGGTAATAGCAGATGATAAAACACTTACTGAAAAAAAATATTTTATTATTGATATCAGTAATGGTAGCAGGGCAGGTGGCGGATTCCATGTTGCACCACAGGCAAAAGCAGATGACGGATTGTTTGATTTGGTAATGATTGATGCACTTCGGCCTTTAATTCGTTTACGATGGCTTCCGGTTATGGAGAAAGGACGACACTTGAACCTTTCGTTTGTTACTCATTTTAAAGCAAAGCAACTAGTAATAGAAAGTAATGAGAGTATTTTATTTCACCTAGATGGAGAATACTACGAAGCTACAAAACTTGCTATTGATATAATGCCCGGGAAACTTGCATTCCGCTATTAGTTTTTACAAATCTGATGCGGTTGATTAAATGATATGTCAAGCAACATCATGTCCTGTAGATGCAGCCCATAACATAAACCATTCCTCCCTTTCAAGTTGTAAACCAGTATTAGCAATAGCTGACTTAAGTCGTTCAATTTTAGCTGTACCTAAAACAGGAATAATACCTGCAGGGTGGGTTGTAAGAAAAGCCAGCAGGATGTTGTCAATGCCAGCATTATATTTTTTATCTAAACGTTGCGCTACGGCCAGGATTCTTTTGCTTTTTTGATCTGGTATTACTGAAAATATGCTGCCGCCACCAAGAGGAGCCCAGGCCATCGGAATTATTTTATGCCCCATACATTGGTCCAGTTGTCCATTATGAAATGGCTCAAGATGTGAGATAGAAATTTCGATTTGGTTTACTTCAACCGGGAAGTAATTATTTATAAGAGTTACCTGCGAAGGCGTAAAATTTGATACGCCAAAATGCAATACTTTTCCCTGTTGTTTCAATTTTGTGAATGCCTCAGCAATTTCTATTGGGTTCATTAATGGATCGGGACGATGTAAAAGAAATACATCTATATAATCTGTATGCAGGTTCTCCAGTGATTGCTCTGCACTTTTAATAATATAGTTTGAGCTGGTATCGTATGATTTTATTTGATTAGCTGGCCGGTTGGCAGAAAGCATTTTAATTCCGCACTTTGTAATCAAATGAATTTTTGATCTTAAAGCCGAATTATTTTTCAATGCATCACCAAATTCTTTTTCAGTTGTATAGTCACCATATATATCAGCATGATCAAAGCTGTTAATATTTTTTTCTGCACAGAATTCTATTGCCGATAAATAATCGGAAGTAGAAAAACAGGATCCCCATTTCCCCCATTTCATACAACCGGCTATTACGGAAGACAACGCTATTTCATTTTTCATAAAGAGTGAAAATAAAAAAAGTCCGGCTCTTGCGAACCGAACTTATTAAAGCTTCGTTGAATATCGTTATTGATTAATAATCGTTATTGTATCCGCCGCTACCGCCACGGTCACGGTTGTAACCGCCGCCGCCACCGCCGCTTTTACCTTTGTAGCCGCCGCCACCGCCGCCGCCTTTGTAGCCACCGCCGCCACCGCCGCTGTAGCCACCACCGCCGCCACCGAAGCTTCTTTTCTTGAAGCCACCGCCGCCGCCAGATCCACCACCTTCAGGCTTAGGACGACTTTCGTTAACTACAATGCCACGACCGTCAACTTCAGAACCATTTAAAGCTGCGATTGCTGCTTGTGCTTGTTCATCATTTGCCATTTCTACAAAACCAAAGCCTTTGCTACGGTTCGTAAATTTGTCGGTAACAATTTTTGCTGATACTACTTCGCCATGTGCTGCGAAAAGGTTTGAAAGATCTTGGTCTTTCAGGTTCCAACTAAGGTTTCCTACGTAAATGTTCATTTTGAGAGTTTTTAAAAAAATAAAAGTGTCAACAGTAAACAGCACCCATCGAAC
>LNFJ01000119.1 GCA_001464625.1 Bacteroidia bacterium Ga0077558
CGATAAGCTCCCGGTCCTCATCTGTCATTTCCAAACTATCCACCATCATCAATGTTCGTATTTCAACGGCAGCTTTGTTGCGACCCATTTCTAAGAGGTCGGACATGTGAGTGTCTTTAAAGTATAATTGCCCGTTCAGCTCATTGTATTCCTTATCAAAAGTACCGCCGGTAATAAATATGCGGATAGCCATAGATCTGTTTTGTTTAGGCGCTGAAGGTAAACATTCAAATATTGGTAACTGAAATGCTGAAATAGATTGGATTCAATAAAAAGCAGTGGGGAATAGAAAAAATAAAAAAAGATGGAAAGAAAAGTGGTGGATATTAATAAATTGTTATTTTAGCTGGCCTTAATACAAAAAAGGCCCTTCCGTAGAAACGGACTGACCTCTAACGATTGCTTGCCATATGAAATTCTTAAAGAGTAGATGTTGATTGCTGAACTCTTGTTGCCAATTATCAGCTTTTGAAGATTATTGGCTTTAACTTTGACCTCTGACGCTTGCCTTCAACGATTGTTTGCCGTATGTTTTAATCTTCTGAAACAAAAGTAAGAAGCGGCACCTTGTCCCTCAAATCAAATACGGCATCATTTCAGTATGCCTAAATAGATGGGTAAGATGTCAAACCCTTACTGGCAGCGGATTTCAGCAAAAACTCTTTATGATGCCCAACCGTTCGACAGACATATTATTTCAACTCATCAAATCGCTGGAAAAGGCCGAAAAACGGCATTTTAAGCTCTACATAAAGCGTAGTTCGGGCAAAGAGGAACTTAAAATTGTACGCCTTTTTGATGCAATGGACAAATTGAAGGATTACGATGAGAAATTACTGCTGAAAAAACTAACGGGTGTTACTAAGCCACAGTTAGCCAATCTTAAAACACATTTATACAAACAAATTTTAGCTAGCCTTCGCTTACTAAAAAGTGCAGATAGTCTCGACTTACAATTGAACGAGCAGTTCGATTATGCACACATACTTTATAAAAAAGGATTGTTCCATCAAAGCCTTCGCATTTTAGAAAGAACCAAAGAGATCGCTAAAGCAAATCAGAAATTTAATTTTTTACCACAAGCTATCGCATTAGAAAAAAGAATTGAGAACCTGCACATCACCAGAAGTATGCAGGACAGAGCCGAAATACTTTCTGCAGAAGCCAATGAAGTAAGTCGCCATATAGATATGGTGGCACGGCTTTCCAACCTTGCGTTGAAATTATACAGTTGGTATGTAGAACATGGCCATGCAAGAAATGAAGAAGATGAAAAAGATGTGCGCCAGTTTATGAAAGATAATTTGACCAAAGAAGTGATGGAGCAAACTGGTTTTTATGAGAGATTGTATTTGTACCAGAGTTACACCTGGTATGCATTCATCCGTCAAGATTTTTTACTATACTATCGCTACACTAAGAAATGGGTTGATTTGTTTACCGAACAACCGCTGATGGTTCGGGTAGAAACTGGTCACTATATTAAGGGCATACATAACTTATTAAATGCCCATTTTGATCTGCGCAACTACCGGGAATTTGAAAAAACATTGAAGAAATTTGAAAAGGTAGCACAGCTTGCCCGGGTAAAGGATCATGATAACTTCCGCACCCTTACATTTATTTATATCAGCACGGCCCGCATCAACCAGCATTTTATGTTGGGTACATTTAAGCAAGGGCTTTCGCTTATTCCCGGCATAGAAGAAAAGCTGGAAGAGTTTTATTTGTTTATCGATAGTCACCGCATATTGGTATTGAATTATAAATTCGCCATGCTTTCATTTGGCAGCGGCGATTATAACCGCAGTATCGATTACCTGCAAAAGATCATTAACGATAAAACCAATTTGCGATACGATCTGCAATGCTATGCAAGAGTGCTGCACCTGATGGCGCATTACGAATTGGGTAATGATATGCTGATGGAATCACTCAGTAAATCAGTCTATCGTTTTATGGCAAAAATGAAAAACCTGACAACCGTAGAAGAAGCCATGTTCAAATTTTTGCGCAACTCCATTCCAATGTCTCCGCGACAATTAAAGCCAGAGTTTGAAAAATTACTGCATACCATCAAACATTTGGAAAAAAGCCGTTTTGAAACCCGGGCCTTTGCTTATCTCGATATTATTTCCTGGGTAGAAAGCAAAGTGTACGACAAGCCAATGGGAGCGGTAATACATGAGAAGTATTTGTTGAGTAAGCGAAAGAAATAAATAGCCCAACTAATTACTACTAGCATCGTCTGTTCCGTCGCACTCTTTTACGTTCTGGATGCCTGCCGTCAGGCAGGTTCGCTACTCAGCATTATGCATATTTTCCTTCTGTCACGTAGGGACAATTTATGGGTAGAAATATAATTGTAGACTGTATTTACATTCCATCGAACGTTTTATACTGACATGGTTATAAATTCTTAATTTGTCAGCATGAAATACATCCTATTTTTCTTACTGTTTGTAAGCGTCAACTCTTTTGCCCAAATCTCCCCCACTAACATTACCATTGTCCGTGATAGTTTTGGTATTCCCCATGTGTTTGCAAAATCAGATGCTGAAGTGGCTTATGGAATAGCCTGGGCACATGCCGAAGATGATTTTGAAACCTTGCAATTGGTTGTGCTAAGTGGAAAAGCAAAATTGGGAACAGGTCTTGGAAAAAAAGGAGCCGAAGGTGATTATGTGATCAACCTGCTACGTATTAGAAAAACAGTAGAAGAGCAATGGAATACACTAAGTCCGGATTTTGTGGAATTAATAAAAGGATACGTTGCCGGATTGAATGGGTATGCAAAAGCACATCCTAAAGAAGTGAAATACAAGAAAGCTTTTCCCTTCGATGAAAAGGAATATTTGACAGCCGTAGTTTTTTCTATTAGCCTTTTTTGTGGCGTAGATAAAGCATTGCCGGAAATACTCGGTGGTAAAGTAGCCACTATTCCGGGGTTTAATACAGATGGCTCCAATGCATTTGCTATGAATTCCAATAAAACAACAACCGGAGAAAGCTTTTTAGCCATTAATGCACATCAGCCTAACACAGGCCCCGTTGCTTTTTACGAAGCACATTTACAAAGCGAACAAGGGTGGAATATGCTCGGCGGTTTATTTCCTGGCGGTTGTTTGATCTTTCATGGTACCAACGAAAATTTGGGTTGGGCACATACGGTAAATTACCAGGACAAAATTGACATCTTCCAGTTAGAAACAAATCCAGCCAATAAAAATCAATACAAGTTTGATGGCGAATGGATCAACCTGGAAGAAGATAAGGCCAAACTAAAAGTAAAAGGCATTCCTATTACAATCGGTAAAAAAATATGGTGGAGTAAATATGGCCCCACTGTAAAAACAGATAAAGGAGCTTTTGCATTACGGGTACCTGCAATCATGGATATAAAAGCATTGGAACAATGGTACCGGATGAATAAGGCCAAGAACTTTACCGAGTTTTACAAAGCTCTGAGCATGACGAGCCTTCCCATGTTCAATATTATGTATGCAGACAGATATGATACAATCTTCTATGTGAGCAACGGAAAAATGCCAAGAAGAAATCCCGATCCAAAATATAACTGGAAAAGTACACTACCCGGAAATACAGCCGCAACACTATGGACCGAGTTCAAACCCATTACTGAATTGCCCCAATATATAAATCCATCATCCGGTTATTTATTCAATACCAACCATTCTCCTTTTTTAGCTACCGATGCCAAAAATAATTTAGACGCAAAAAAGTTTGATAAAAATGATGGCTATGAAACCTATCACAATAACCGCAGCCAGCGGGTAACCGAATTAATTAATAGTGACAAAGTTGATTACGCCAGTTTCAAACGAATAAAATTTGATCAACAATTGCCAAAACAATTGAAGTACACCTATGGAATTGACAGCATGTTTAACCTGAATGTGAATGATCATCTGACAATGAAAGAAGTGATCAGCAATTTTCAAAGCTGGGATAAAAAATCAATTACTACCAGCAAGGGTGCTGCTGTTTTCTTGCTTACGTATTATTATCTCGCTGATAAATTAAAAGGTGTAGCTGCAAGACAAATTACCAAAGCAGAAGCCATCGAAACGTACCAGTATGTAAACGATTATATGCTACGACATTTTGGAAAAACAGATTTGGTTTTGGGAGATATTCAAAAATTAGTAAGGGGCGATGAAGAAAGTCCAGCCTGGGGTTTTCCGGATGTGCTGACCCCTTCTTTTTCCGAACCATATAAAAATGGAATGTGGAAAGTAACCGGTGGCGATGCTTATATCTGTTTTGTTCGTTATCCAAAAAATGGAGGGTTGCCACAAATAGAATCTGTAAATACATTCGGTGCTTCCATGCACCCGGATTCTCCGCACTTTAAAGACCAGATGCAACTATTTCAACAACAACAAACAAAAAAAATGACGCTGGATAAGCAGGAAGTATTAAAAACAGCAAAAAAGATCTATCATCCCGGTAGCTAAAGTCCGTGTTGCAGGGTATTAGTTATAATAAAACCATTCGATAATTTCAGCCATAAACAAACCACCATGAAACGGATAACTTTACTAGTTGCTTTTTTTCTTGCTCTTTCAGCTAGCCTACTGGCACAAGGCAAAAGCAATCTTACTATCAGCACAACAGGAAACAGCAACCTGAAAATTATTTATGCAGGAAAAAAATATAGTCTTCAGGATAGAAGCCAAACTTTTCAAAATCAAAATCCCGGCACCTATACGCTGGTTATTTATCAATGGCAAAACAAACCAACCGGGGGTGAGTATGTGAAAGTGTATGACGGAAATGTAAGACTGGCCAATCAAAAGCATCTCGAAATGATCGTAATGCGTTTTGGAAAAACAGCCTGGGATGAAAGCGATATATCTGGAGATGAATGGAATGAAAATTATACTAATCCTAGACCACATAATGACCAGGGAAGTGGGAATAATAATAACAATAATGGCAACAACCAACAAGCTGCCAATGCGACTCAGTATGGGGAAGTAAAAAAAGCACTGGCGAATGAATACAACGAAGAAGAAAAATTGAATCTGGCCAAAGTAGTATTAAAGAATAAATGGTTTTATTCTGCACAGATCAGGGAGTTGGCCCAAACCTTTTACAACGAAGAAAGAAAACTCCGGTTTTTAAAAATGGCTTATGATTTTTGCTGGGATAAGGGCAATTATTTCACCCTTGCCGATCTCTTCTATAACTCTGGATACAAGAAGGATTTTATTACATATCTGGGCACTCAATAATATTTCTGTAAAGTTGAAATAGTAAAATTTTTCTTTTCTGGCCCCTTCGTAACTTGCGGCTATGATTGATTATTTGCAGGGGTTAAACGACCGTCAGCGGGAAGCAGTTTTACATAAAGATGGCCCGATTATGATCGTGGCCGGAGCAGGAAGCGGAAAAACCAAAGTCCTAACTACAAGGGTGATTCATCTAATGTCGGCACATAAAGTTGATGCCTTCAATATATTGGCATTGACGTTTACCAACAAGGCCGCCAAAGAAATGAAGGAAAGGGTGGAGAAGATCTTAGGCAATGGCGAAGCCCGCAATTTATACATCGGTACTTTTCACTCTGTATTTGCAAGAATACTTCGTTTTGAAGCAGATAGAATTGGCTATCCAAAAAGTTTTACCATTTATGATACGGATGATGCAAAAAGTGTGGTGAAGACCGTCATCAACGAAATGGATCTCGACGACAAGCATTACAAACCCAATATTGTTTACAATAGAATTTCAGCTGCTAAAAATGCATTAGTGGGTCCGGCAGAATATAAAAATGATTATGGCTTGCAGCAAGAAGACATGCGAAGCAATCGCCCCGCTATTGGTCAGATATATGAAGCCTATGCAAAACGTTGTTTCAAAAACGGGGCAATGGATTTTGATGATCTGTTGCTGAAGTTTTATGAGCTATTGAAAAATGTTCCTGAAGCGTTGTCGAAATACCAGCACAAATTCAAATATATTTTAATTGATGAGTACCAGGATACGAACCCATCGCAGTATGAAATAATAAAATTACTTGGTGCCATGCATGAAAATGTATGTGTAGTAGGAGATGATGCACAAAGTATTTATAGTTTCCGTGGTGCAACTATTGAAAATATTTTACAGTTTCAGCGGGATTATGACGAAGTGAAAGTGGTGAAGCTGGAGCAGAATTATCGCAGTACGAAGAACATCATTAATGTAGCCAATGAAGTAATTAAGAATAACAAAGGTCAGATAGAAAAAGTATTGTTTACAGACAATAGTGAAGGCGAAAAGATAAAGCTGGTGCGAACGATGACGGATAATGACGAAGGTAAATTTGCTGCCGATAGTATACAGGAACAAAAACTCCGGAATCATTATAGCAATAAAGATTTCGCAATTCTTTATCGTACTAATGCACAAAGCCGTGCCTTTGAAGAAGCACTCCGCAGAATGGGGCTTGCTTATACTATTTATGGCGGCCAAAGCTTTTACCAGCGAAAAGAAATAAAAGATATTGTTGCGTATCTCCGCATCATTGTCAATACACAAGATGAGGAAGCATTAAAGCGGATCATAAATTACCCGGCAAGGGGAATTGGAAAAACTACGATTGATAAATTGGTATTATCTGCCAATGAAAATAATATCAGCATGTGGGAAGTGCTGGAAAAAGCAAACGAATTTGGTTTCCGTGCCGGCACTTTCACAGCGTTACAAGATTTTGTAACCATGATAAAAAGTTTTGCCAGTATGCTTACTAAGCAAAATGCCTATGAAGTAGCGGTGCATGTAGGTAAGCAAACCAATTTAGTAAAAGAATTATTCAATGATAAGAGTACCGAAGGGGTAGCCCGGTATGAAAATATACAAGAGTTACTCAACTCAATTAAGGAGTGGACAGAAAGCCCCGACAATGAAGATGGTGAATTGGTAGATAAAAGTCTTGCCTCTTATTTGCAACAAATTACTTTGCTAACTGACGCTGATGATAAAGACCCTGATGCTGATACCATTAAATTAATGACGATACATGCAGCAAAAGGATTGGAATTTAGTTGTGTCTTTGCAGCAGGATTGGAAGAAATGCTTTTTCCCAATGCGATGGCGATAAATACCAGGGAAGAGCTGGAAGAAGAAAGAAGATTGTTTTATGTAGTAATAACCAGGGCGAAACAACGGCTCTGGATAACTTATGCCAATACTCGTTATCGTTTTGGTCAGCTTGTTCAAAATGAACCCAGCCGGTTTATTGAAGAAGTTCCCGAGCCATTTATGGATAGAAGTTTTGCAGGTGGCGGTGCAAAAAATCAAATTGGCGGAAGCAACTGGGGCAAACAATCTGCATTTGATAGAATGCGGTCAAAGAATGTAGATGATGGAGAATCAGGTACAGTAACAAAGCAATCCGGTACCTATTATAATTCAGGTCCGGCTCCTGCAAAATCAGCTCCCTCTTATTTACCACCGAAAGGCGTGCCGGCAAAAGTAAAAGAGCATGTGCCATCTGCCGACTTTATTGCAAGTGATACATCTGGTTTAAAAGAAGGCCAAAAAGTGGAGCATCAAAAATTTGGCTTTGGCGAAGTGTTGAAAATGGAAGGTGCCGCACACAATCCTATCGCCACCGTTAAGTTTGAACATAACGGAGAGAAGAAGATCATGTTGAACTATGCGAAGCTGCGGATATTGGAGTAATTGCTTTTCTAGCACAAAATCCAAGGGTAATTATATTTTATTTGGTAACGACAGTCCCGAACTTTTCTTACCTTTTGGTATATTTTTAAGCATCACCACCACCTGCTTTGATTAGTATTTTTCAACCTCCGTCTTTCCAAAGGCAATTATTAGTATTTGTAATACTATTAATCAGCCTTATTACTACCGGACAACAGTCTGTAGAAGAAAAATTTCGCCAGCAAATTGCTAGTGCAAACTCAGATTCCGAAAGAATAGTTAGCTTGGGTCGATACTCAAAATATCTCTACGCCATTAAGAGCTTTGCAAAAGGAGATAGCCTGATAGAAAAGCAAATCATGCTGGCCGAATCAACCCTAAAACAGAACCTTGTGTTGATGGTGTATTTTGGCAATGCTGGTTATTTATCCACCGGTACGGCTACAAAAGAAAGAGCAAAAAATACAGAGGAGTATATAAGAAGAGCCCTGGAGTATGCAAAAGCCAGCGATTTTGCCGATTACACTGCCCTGGCATATTCAAATCTTGCGACACTAAATAATTCCAACGGCTTATTCAATGAAGCATTCAAAAATGCAAACCTGGCGTTTACCACTGCATTAAATACCAATAATGATTCTGCAAAAGTGGTCACAGCTATTCAATTAGGAAATATTTACCAGCAACGTTCAGATGTTTTAATGGCTTTTAAGACTTTCATGAATGCGCAAAATATTGCCATTCTGGAAGGAGGTGAAACATTGTTACCCTTGGTATATCATGCTATAGCGGGGCTTTATAAGAAATTAGGAAAAGAAGAAACAGCGAAGCGATACATTCATCAGAGCCTGGCCATTAATAAAAAGAATGCTAATATAGAAGGGCAGGTTAATGATAATATTTTCCTGGCTAAGCTGAATAATTATCTCGCTGGAAAAGAATATTTACAACAAGCGGTATTGTTAGCAGATTCAGTACAAAATGTTCCATTGAAAATTGAAGGAGAACGAATCTTATTTTATCACATGCTTTTTCAGGAAAAACCTTCTTTCATGCTTGCATACCTGGATAAAAATCATGAATTAAGAAATGTTTTCATTAATTCCGGCCCGGGTTATATAAACTGGATATTGGCAGAAATAAATCTTTATGGCGGGCTACCTGACAGCGCATTATTTTATTTTAATAAGGCAGAACCATATTTTAAATCGGGATATGATCCGCAGACCCGAAAGAATTTTTTGAATGAATATGCTTATTGCTACACTCTTTTAAATAAGACGGCAGAAGCTATTGCTTATTATCAGCAGTCGTATGAGCTCAGCAAAACTGTTTCAGATTTAGCAGGACAGAAAAACAATACAAGTGAGTTAAAAAAACTATATCAACAACAAGGCGATTTTGAAAAAGCATTTACCTACAGCCTTTTATACGACCATTTAAAAGATACTGTTGAACTGCTTGGAAAGGAAAAAGACCTGGCGTTACTGGAAATAGAAAATGAAGCTAAACTTCAACAACGGGAGATTGATATAAAGCAAGAAAAGCAACGGCGGCAATATAACCTTCAATATATGCTCATTACTATTGTTGTGGCTACTGCATTTTTGCTGATGATAATGATCGGTATGTTTAAAGTGTCCACTACTATAATCCGGTTAATGGGCTTTCTGTCACTCCTCTTTTTCTTTGAGTTCATTATACTTTTACTGGATACCTGGATCCATCATTTAACACACGGAGAGCCCTGGAAAATTTGGTTGATTAAGATCGGGATAATTTCTTTATTGCTTCCCCTGCATCATTTTCTGGAACATAAGCTGATTCATTATCTCTTATCAAGGCATCTTATTACTGTTCGCAGTCGCTTCTCTATATCAAAGCTTTTTAAAAAGAAAAAGAAAGCTCTTCCGCCGCAGGATGCAACGGAAGAGGAGGTATAAAATTTAATCGAGTTCAGAATCACAAGAGCCTGGTGGCGGACAAATACTGCCTAAACTAAAATATAATGCATCTCCAGCAGCAGGCAAATCGCTATAACCAGCATCAAGTTGTATTAAACCAGCTGCCAATAAACTCAGCATTAAGGGATGGCCTGCTAAATTCGATTTAGCACTGGTAGCACCGGCAAAAACATGCCGTGGTATTTTAAAAACCAGTATCTGACTGCCTTTTAATTGTTCATCTGTTGCTGTTGATTCAGGATGGCGTTTACGATATCGAACGATATCGCTCTGCCGGAGCGATACGATCATCACAGCAATTTCGGTAATGTTTTTAGCTGCGCAGGCATCTAAAATTGATTTTAATTTATCTACGGGTAAGGTAATTCGTTCCGTAGCATTTTTTTGTCCGCTGCCTTTTATCATATTCAAATAGGTGCTTTTAGCACCAACAGCATCATTTTTTGAAATGGTGTCTTTGCTCCAGTCAATCCCGTTAGGGTTTTGTGACTGAACAGTAAAAGAAAAAAGAAGAAGGAAGGAAATAGCAATGACAGGCTTTATTACGCCTGCAAATGGTGGCTGTCTCATAATAAATAGTGTTTGGTTAAAAAGGTGGACTAACAATATAAACTTTATTTAAGCTAAATGCAAGAAGAATTTTATCCATTCCCTCTATTGGAAGCAGCACAACACAAGAATTGTCGGTTCGCAAGACCAAAAAGATTGAAAACTATTTAGTAACAGTTACCACCTCTCTTTGCATCTCCTCATTTCTTTAGATTCTTTTTCCAGAATTAACAAATTGCTTCCACGCTGATAATTATATTTGTTTCACAGTATATTGCCAGCTTCCAAAACATGCCTTCCCCAAAAAGAAAAAAGCAGATCCGACGCATCATCTTCGCTGTATTATTGTTTACCATAGCTGCTACCGGCGCATGGATGATATATCAATCTTTTACTTACCGGAAAACAAAGTTTACCCGTTATCCGGAATTTGGCATCGTTATTCCCGAAAGCTATTCCATTCATGGTATTGATGTTTCAAAATATCAATCAAGCATTGTGTGGGAAGAAGTAAAAGCGATGAAAGTAAAAGAAGTGCAACTGGGTTTTGCATTTATAAAAGCAACTGAAGGTATTGGCAATACCGATCCTCAATTTAAACGCAATTGGAAAAAGTCAAAAGATAATGGGGTAGTTCGTGGCGCCTATCATTTTTTTATAGCTTCTAAAGATGGGCGATTACAAGCTGAGAATTTTATTAATCGGGTGGATTTAGAAATGGGGGATTTTCCACCGGTGCTGGATATAGAGCAATTGAACGGAGTAACTGCAGTGCAATTAAGAAAAGAAGCGAAAGAGTGGCTTGATATAGTAGAGAATCATTACGGCGTAAAACCTATTATCTATACTAATGTTGACTTCTATAAACGAAACCTAGGGAACGAGTTCGATAGTTATCCTTTATGGGTAGCGCATTATTACCAGCTACAACAACCCCGTATTGACAGGGGTTGGGTTTTCTGGCAGCATAGCGATATAGGACTTGTAAACGGAATCAACGGCAAAGTTGATTTTAATGTTTTTAATGGCGATTCTACAGCGTTCAGAAACTTATTAATCCGACAGTAAAACTATTTTATAAATTTTAGAACAACAGCTTTAGAAAATTGTTTAGAACCACAAGTTATTCAAGTATTTGTATTTTACTTTCTTGTAACTTGTTTAAATAAATCAATTTCATGGAGCAAGGCTGGGACCCGGATGTAAAAAAATTTCTGCTGAAGGTATTAAATTCAATTAGCCTGGTATTACTTTGGATGCTGCTATGTGCTACTCTTGGTATTTATTTTAAATTAGGGCATACATCAGGAAATCCAATTTTATACCCCATCATTTTTTATGCGTTCATGACCCTTACATTGTTCTTCATTATACGGCATCTTATCAAATTATGGAACAAATAACAGGGTAAGCCATCCAAAAATACCCGCCGCCCCGTACAATTATATTAGATAAAGTAGGTATTTTAGAAACTAAAAAATTTGCCGATGGAGTTGAAGCAACTTAGCAAGTGGGTAGTTATTACCGGGGCTTTAATAATCTGGACTATTAAACTCGTCATTCGTCCTATACAGCCGGGTGGGGAAGCAACTCAATACTTTTTAAATGTTGCACCTAACCTGTTGGGTTCTTTTTTAATCCCTTTTGGTGCTTGCTGGTTTTTTAGCGGTCGTAATTTTTTAGTGGCCCGCATTTTTAAATTGGAATGTCAGTACGATCTGAGATTAGTTTGTTTGATGGGCTTTGGAATGTTGGTAGTAAATGAATACCTGCAACTCATCCCCTATTTTGGAAGAACATTTGATTATAATGACATTCTCTTTTCTTCAGTCGGGTTAATTATTTCTTGTATAGTGTTTGGAAAAATTCAGGCCCGAACGAAAGAAAACCTTGAACCCAGACATGTTTAACTGCTGTGGTCGGCAATAACCACCCAATTGCCATTTACTTTTTTAAACAGTAGTGTATAATGACCACTGAGGTCGCCGATACTACGTTTTAAATACCACTTACCTACTACATGGTAATATCTTCCGGACAGTCGTTTTACAGAAATAATATTAAAAGCCAGCTTTCCCATTGCAGTAGTATCCGGGTAGCCTTTTTTATAATTGTTCAGTGTGTTTGTATAGCCATACGTAATACCGCTTTTACCTATGAACATCAGCGAATCGTTTTCCCAATAGCCAATCATAAAATTTTGCAGATCACCTTTATTCCAGGATTCGGTTTGAGTGTCTAATATTTTACGAATAGCTCTCTCATTTTTTGACTGCCCAATTGATTGAACTGTCCACAGCATTAATAATGTAGCAATTAGTATTCGCATCACTTAAAAATTTTAATGAAAGTAACTAAAAGGGTTTTAATGAAGAAGGAACCTGCCTGCCGGACAGGGGGGCAAGATGCAAAGAACAGTAAATAAGTCCTGATAACTGAGTTATTGGTTTTTATTGGAGGTGTTTCAAATGATTAGTAGAATTACAGAACGTACAAGTGTGCGACGCAACTGGGTTGATAGTAGCAATAAGTTGGGCTAATAAATTATTAGTGGTCACAATCATCCGCATGTGCATGATCATGAACCCGGCAGGATTTATAATTTAAGATATGCGAAGTAATAATTAACAATACTCCCGGAATCAGCAACCATACTTCGTATTGTAGAAAAAATTGCTTTAATACCAGGAAAATAAATCCTGCAAAGAACAAAGAAATTGGTACAAGGCTGTGATGGTGTTTTTTATAACCATGGTACAATGAGTATGAACCAATGCCCAAAGCAAGCACAATCATAAACACTTCAAAAAAAGTATTATGAATAATGTTGATACCAAACAACGGAAGGCTGGTTAGAAACAATGGCAAAAGGGCACAGTGAATGGCACAGGCAAGCGAAGCCCCTATTCCTAATGCATCCCAATTGATTTTTACTTTCATAAAGGACAGCAAATATAGATAAAAGCAACACGGTTGCAAAATAAAACGCAATTCCATTCGTACCTTTGGAGCTCAATTGGTCATAATGTCGAAAAAAAGAATGCTTTACATCGGGTTCTTCGTAGTGCTGGCACTGAGTTTCTATTTTATATTGACGTTAGTAATTCCCGGCTTTGGTAAAAAGACGATTCCACCGGTAAGTTTTATCACTCCTTTTTCATTCACCACATCCGAGGGTAAAACGATGACGGAGAAAGATGTAGCCGGTAAAGTATATGTAGCCGAATATTTTTTTACTACCTGCAAAGGCATTTGCCCCAAGATGAATGAGAATATGAAAACGGTGTACGAGAAGTTTAAAGACAATAATAATTTTCTGATCCTTTCTCACACCTGCGATCCGGAAAATGATTCCGTAGCACAAATGAAAAGGTATGCTGATTCGCTTGGAGTAAATACCAATCGCTGGGTTTTCTTAACAGGCAGAAAAGATAGTTTGTATAAAATGGCTCGGGTTAGTTACACAATTGATGATCCGGCCAATAACCTGAAAAGTATTGATGATGATTTTTTACATACACAGTTCTGGGCTTTGGTTGATGGCAATGGTGATGTAAGAAAAGTATATGATGGATTAAAGCAAAGCGAAGTAAAGCTGCTGATAAGAGATGTTGAGAAATTGCTGAAAGAAAAAGAATAAAGTATTTTTATAATCGAATATGTCAAAAACGGTACAAATAAATATTGATACACAAGTAGGCGAATTGCTTAAGCGAAACAGCCTTAGTGTTACGGATAGCCGGAAAAAAATACTCCAGCTTTTTTTAGAGCAGGAAGGTGCTTTGGCGCATGGCGATATTGAAAAAAGAGCCGGCGAAAAATTTGACCGTGTTACCGTGTATCGTACCCTGCAAACTTTTGTAGATAAAGGAATCATACATACTATACCCACTGCTGATAATTCCATCCGCTATGCATTGTGTAAAGATGAATGTTCTGCAGGTCATCATCATGACCATCACATTCATTTTGTATGTAACAACTGCAACAATACCTATTGTTTAGACGATGTAGTAACTCCGGAAATAAAATTGCCTAAAGGCTACACTGCCGAACATGTAGAAGTGGTGGTGGAAGGAATTTGTAAGAATTGTAATAGTTAAAGCCCCTTGTTCCCCTAAAGGGGAGACTTAGGTCAACGAGTCATTATTAATAACAATAAGTTATAGAGTGGATGAAATTTTGTTTCTCCCTTTAGGGAATAGGAAATCTTGAAATAAAGAAATATTGCAAGGGGTTTGGGGGCTAAAAAACAAAGCCCCGGTGTAGAAACATCGGGACTTTTTGGTTAAGGCTCTGATTAGTAGCTATGTTGAAATGCTAATACAGCATTTATAATTTCTTACTCAAAAATAGGTGCAACAACTCATATTTCCATATTTATCACATACCCCTTTAGTGGTATTTTTTTACACAATTATAGTTGCTCCATCTCCTTTTTTACAAATAACATCAACTGGCTGATATAAGCAGGTGAAAAATTGAACGCTAAACCTGCAGCTTCAAATAATTCCGGCAAAGTTCGGGTACCACCCAATTGAAGAGCTGTTATATAATTATTAATTGCTGTTTCCGGGTTTTGCTTATACTGCTGCCAGAGACCAATAGCTCCTAATTGTGCAATTCCGTATTCAATATAATAAAACGGCACTTCAAATAAATGTAATTGACGCTGCCAACCAAAACGACGGTATTCATCTAATCCCGTAAAATCTATAGCTGTAGACGAAAATTCTTGCTGAATGTTTAACCATTGATTGGCTCTTTCTTCAATTGTATGATTAGGGTTCTCATACACCCAATGCTGAAATTTATCAATCGTAGCTATCCATGGGAAGATAGTTATCACTCTTTCAAGCTGTTGTTCTTTTGCACGAAGCAACTCATCTTTATTTTCAAAAAATACATGCCAGTGGTTCATACTAAATAATTCCATGGCCATGCTTGCTACTTCAGCAATTTCTGTTGGATATTCTTTAAAACCGGTTAATGTAAGTTCATGTGCTAAAAAAGAATGAACAGCATGACCACCTTCATGAACCATTGTTGTAACATCGTCTAACTGGCCCGCAGCATTCATAAAAATAAATGGTGCACCACTTTCTGCCAACGGACAATTATATCCACCCGGTGCTTTTCCTTTTCTGCTTTCCAGATCAAGATGTCCCATCTCTTTCATCTTACGAAGACAATCACCAAAGAAAGATTTCAATTCATCAAAACAGGCAATTGTTTTTTCTGTTAACTCACTACCAGTTTTAAAAGGACGAAGTGGTTCAATACCGGCTGGTTCGGCTTCCACATCCCAAGGACGTAAAGTATCTAAACCAAGTTTTTTCTTTTTCGCCTCATATATTTGATTTACCAGCGGCATTACATGTTGCTTTACCGCTTCATGAAATTGGTAACAATCTTTGGCCGTATAATCAAAGCGGCCTAATTCTTTAAAACGAAAGTCACGGTAATTTTCAAAGCCAGTATTAATAGCTACCTGGTGACGTTTTTGTAATAGAGAAGAAAACAAATTATTTAGTTCGTCTTTATCCTGTAACCTTCTTTCATTTATTTTTCTATAAACTTCTTCTCTTAATTGCCTGTTGGGATCTTCTAAAAATTTAGCTGCTTGTTGCAACGTATATTCTTGTCCGTTTACTTCAATCGTCATTTTACCTGCAATAACGCCAAATTGTTGTTGCAACACATTCAGCTCCGCTTGTATTGGAATATTTACTTCCCGAAAAAGTTCAATATTCTTTTTTACATTTCTCAGGTAAGTATAATAAGTTGATTGGTCAAGTTCATTGGTAAAAGAACAATCAATTAGCTTTTTATTCAGTTTATCAGAATATGATTGAATATGCGGCTGAATTTCCATCATAAAGAAATTAAAAGCCTCTTCCAATCTTTTATTCTCCGTATCACAGGTCATTTTAATTTGTCTCCAGCAGGCATCTTCACTTATTACAGCTTCCAGTTCGCTGGCATCTTTCAGCCATTGTTCCAGATCGGCAGGAGAGTTAATGATACGTTCATCCAAATTAATAAAATACGGCTCCAGGCTTTTCCAATCCACAATTGCAAAATCAGCAGGTAAAAAATGCCGGGGCAGTTTTTTTATATCAGCATTGTAATTCATATAAATAGTTTTTTAAAATAAAAGAGCCACCCCAAAATTATTCGGGCCGGCTCGTAGCTCATAGCTATCAGCTTTTCTTATTCAGCTTTTTTCTTTGGCGCAGCTTTTTTGGCTGGCTTTTTAGCCGGTACTTCTGCAGCATCGCTATCTTCTGCTTTTTTAGCAGCCGGTTCTTTTTTCTTAGCCGCCGCTTTCTTAGCAGGCTTTTCAGCAGGTGTTTCTTCTACCACTTCCACTACTTGTTCTTCCTCTTCCGGAAGTTCGGTAAGTTTAATTTCAACATTATTCTTTTTCAACACAGCAAACCATTTTACCATCTTCTTCATATCGCTGGCATATACCCTGTCAAAATCCATGTCAGGGTATGCTTTTTCGAAGTATTTTTTTACGGCATCAGCATTTTTATCATCCGGCAATTTTTCGGTTGATGTTTCCATGGCATTGAAAATATCCACCAGGTTCACATTATCCCGAACAGTGTAAATTTCAATACTTTCCAAATGCGAAAAATTGTGGACACGGGTTGAAACAAAACGGGTCGTTTTATCATCCAGGGACCGAAGGATAGCCCCGTCAGTTTTGCTGTTTAATAACTCAAACAAACCGGGTAATCCGCTTACGGCAACAAGTTTACTGTATTCCATACGTTTTTAAATAATTAAGGAAGTGCAAGATACTTGAGTTCGGGCAAATAGGGAAGATTGAAAATATCCACCCGGCGAATGTTTTCAGAACCCCTGCCGTCTCATAGAAAACTACTTTATCACAAAAATTACAAAAAAATGAAAAAAATAACCCTGTTATTGCTTATTTCGATCATCACTGTGGGTGCAGTTAATGCCCAGGGTGGTGGCTTTCAGCGCCGCACTGTTGAAGAAAGAGTAGCCATCATCCATGCTAAAATGGACAGTGCCTTTAAATTGGATGCTGCGAAAGCTGCCGAAGTTGACGCTGTTTTTACTACTTTTTATAAAGATCAGGACAAGGCGAGAGAAGAATTGATGGCAGGTGGCGAAAGACCAACCCGTGAAGCTTCGCAAGCTAAAATGCAGCCCATCACAGAAGCAAGAGATGAAAAATTAAAGAAAATATTACCAGAAGCACAATACGAGATCTGGAAAAAACAAATTGAACCGGGCATGAGACCCCAACGTCCCGGAGGCGGAAACTAAAGATTCTCATTTTTTGGCTATACATGATAACCGTTCTGTTAAACCGGGCCTTTTAAAAGGTTCATAAAGCAGAACGGTTTTTTCTTGCCTATACCTCCTATTATTCCGGGTTTATTTTTCAAAGCCCGTATAAAAAATAATAGATTTACAGAGGAGCAAATAAAGAACTGAAAGCCTTTGCTATTTACTTCATGCTATTGCCAATCTGTTTGAACAAAAGCTTTGGCCTGTTATTTTGATGGAAGCTAGTATTGCTGTGTGGCGATAATCAGGGATGAGTGTTTCAGCTAATACCATGAATTTAGTGTCTAACAAAAAAAGCCACATGAGAAAGTCACTTCTGTTTGCAATTATGTTCTGCATAATGTTTACTGCTATTTCCCAAAAACCATGCAGCCGCCCGGAATATCGCCAGTTTGACTTTTGGCTTGGGCAATGGGAAGCATTTAATACTAACGGACAAAAGGCTGGCGATAGTAAAATAACCTTGTTGCTCGATAGCTGTGTCATACTTGAAGAATGGACAAGTACTATTGTAAACAGGGGTATTCGTTATGCAGGAAAAAGTTTTAATACCTATAATGCTGGTACAAAACAGTGGCAACAAACATGGGTAGATAATGTGGGTGGAAGTAATGAATATTTGATTGGCAAATTTGAAAACAATAAGATCATTTATAGTTCCTCTCCGTTTCCTTTTTCAAAAGATACAATGGCTATTCGTAAAATGACGTTCACAAACATAAATCCGGTAAAATTGAGACAACACGGCGAAATTTCTAAAGACAATGGCGTTAGCTGGACAACAGAATATGATTTGGAGTACAGAAGGAAAAAGGTAGATTAAATTTGCAAATAAAAATAGCTTTACGAATACTTAAAAACAACTGCTATATGAAATACACTTTTCTTGCTCCGGCAATTATACTCTTATCAATTACTTCCCATGCACAAATGGATGTACCGGCTGTTGGAGGAAATCCACGAGCAACAATTTCAGAAGAAGTGGGTATAACTAGCATTGCCCTTACATACGGAAGACCTGATGTAAACAAAAGGGAAGGAAAAATTTATGGGGATGGCAATGTTGTTCCCTATGGATTCAGCACCACAAGCTTTATTACAAACAAACCAACTGCTCCCTGGAGGGCAGGTGCTAATGATAATACGACTGTAACTTTTGAGCATGATGTAAAAGTTGAAGGCAAAGACATTAAAGCCGGTACGTATGGATTACATATGGCAATAGGCACAGATAATGTTACTATCATTTTTTCCAATCAATCAGAAGCCTGGGGTAGTTTTTATTACGATGAAAAGTATGATGCACTTCGGGTAGTTGTAAAGCCTGTAGTATTGGATAAAAGTGTGGAATGGTTAAAATATGAATTTATTGAGCACAAAGAAAAATCTTGTGTTATCGCAATGCAATGGGAAAGGCTATCTGTTCCCTTTAAGGTAGACGTTGATGTAGATAATATTGTGATTTCAAGATTGCGGGAACAAACTACCAGTCAGAAAAATTTCAACAGCACAAATATGATTCAGGCATCCTCTTTTTGTTTTAATAAAAACATTAATTTGGAAGAGGCTTTAGGTTGGGCACAGAGAGCCGTTACCGGTTTTAATGGGCAGAAGAGTTATGTAAGTTTAAGAAACCTGGCAACAGGTTATGAAAAATTAAGTCGGTTGCCGCAGGCTGATTCTGTAATGACAGAAGCAATGGCGATGGCTACCGTGAACCAATATATTGGTTATGGCCGGGCACTGATCACACAAAAAAGAAACGACAAATCAGTTGAAGTTTTACAGGCTGCTAAAACAAAATTTGGTGATGGATTCGCTGTAAACAATGCTTTGATGTTTGCTTATTCCGCAAAGGGAGATTTTGCTAATGCAATAAAAGCTGCCGAAAAAGCAATGACCCAGGCAAGTAATGATGTGGCTAAAAAGACATTGGAGGGGCAGCTTATCAAATTAAAAGAAAGAAAAGATATAAACTAATAGCAGCTATGGCAGAAATAAAAACAAAAAAGAATGAAGCTAGTGTGGATGCTTTTCTTCAAACAATAAAAGAAGAAGGAAAGAGAAAGGATTGTGAGATAATTCTTAAAATGATGAAGCAGGTAAGCAAGCAGGAACCAAAAATGTGGGGAACCAGCATTGTGGGCTTTGGTTCTTATCATTATAAATCAGAAAGAAGTAAACAGGAGGGTGATTGGTTTATCACTGGTTTTTCGCCCCGGAAGCAAAACCTGACTATTTACATTATGCCGGGGATTGATTATTATAAAGACCTGGTAAAGCAATTGGGTAAATGTAAAACCAGTGTATCCTGTTTATACATTAATAAACTGGCGGATGTAGATATAGCCGTTTTAAAACAGCTGATAACTACAGCGTATAAACGGATGAAGGAAATAGCAAAAGAAAAAAAGTAATAAATTTAACTACAACTAAAACCAACCCATAACATGAACAATGCTATCAGCTGGTTCGAAATAGGAACCACCGACCTCAACAGAGCTACAAAATTTTATGAAACTATTTTTGGTATCACACTCATTCCAATGGACCTGGAGAATATTAAAATGCGGATGTTCCCATTAAATGATATGATGACACAGGTAGGCGGTGCTTTGGTAGATAGTGGTGGGTTTCATAAGCCCTCATCAACCGATGGTCCATTAATATACCTGAATGGAAATCCAGATGTACAAAATGTATTGGATAAAGTGGAAGCCGCTGGCGGGAAAATTTTTCTTGCCAAAACAGAAATTTCGCCAGACTATGGTTTTATGGCCGTAATAATTGATACGGAAGGCAATCGAATTGGCCTGCATTCAGTTCCTCAACAGCAATAAAAAAATTTTAACCAAACATCATGATAGTACTTTATATTATTCTCGGCATCATAGCAGCATTATTAGTGGCTGGCTTATTTGTTCCAAAAGGAATGAAAGCCACCCGTGAAATTGTAATTAATAAACCCAATGCAGAAGTGTTTAATTACATTAAGCATTTAAAAAACCAGGACAATTATAGCAAATGGGGAAGTATGGATCCGAATATGAAAAAAGAATACAGAGGTACGGATGCTACTCCGGGCTTTATAAGTGCATGGGAGGGCAATAAAAAAGTTGGCCAGGGTGAGCAGGAAATTATCAGCATTGAAGAAGGAAAAAAATTGAACACTGAACTTCGATTTATAAAACCATTTAAATCAGTGGCGCAATCCAGTATGACAACTAAAGCAATAAATGATAGTAGCACCAAAGTAAGTTGGGGATTTGAAGGAACTATGAATTACCCTATGAATGTGATGAAGCTGTTTATGAATATGGAAAAAGCAATCGGTAATGATTTTAGTACTGGTTTAAGCAACCTGAAAGTATTGATGGAAAAATAACTTTTCAGTAAGTAATTAAATTCAATTTTATGCAATCAAAAGCAACTAGTGTAGATGCTTATATAGCAGAACTACCGGAAGACAGGAAAAAAGCAATTAGTGAACTGCGTAAAGTAATTAAGAAAAACCTGCCTAAAGGATTTAAAGAGGAAATGGGTTATGGCATGATGGGCTGGAGTGTCCCGCACAGTATTTATCCGGCTGGGTATCATTGCAACCCCAAAGATCCGTTGCCATTCATGGGGCTTGCTTCGCAGAAGAATTCTATTAATCTCTACCACATGGGTATTTATGCGGATCCTAAACTGCTAAAATGGTTTCAGGATGCCCATGCAAAAGCAAGCCCTAAAAAATTAGATATGGGTAAAAGCTGTGTTCGTTATAAAAAACCAGAGGATATACCATTCGAACTCATTGGCGAATTGGCCTCTAAAATAACAGTCCAAGAATGGATAGAAAAATATGAAACAGAGTTGAAGGACAGCAGGAAGAAAAAATAAAACAATGCCGGCAAAAGTATATCCTTGTAGTGTTGCTGTTAAGTAATTTGACTAACGATGTTAAACCAAAACTATTTTTATGAGTATCGAATCAATTGACAAAGCAACACAAACTCAGATCGCCAATATTGAAAAAGCTACAGGAAAAAAACTTAGCGATTGGATTAGTATCGTAAACAAAAGTGGTTTTGCAAAACATGGTGAGCTGGTAAATTTTCTTAAAACAAAACATGGCTTTACACATGGCAATGCAAACACCATTGTTCATTTCGCCCGGCAAAGTCATGCGGGTGCTGCGGAGAATAGTGATGATTTAATTTCAACACAATACAAGGGAAAAGAAAATCTGAAGCCCTGGTATGAAAAGATAATGACTGAGGTTAAAAAATTTGGAAAGGATATTGAAATATCTCCTAAGAAGGCATATGTGAGCCTGGTAAGAAAAAAGCAGTTTGCGATTATTCAACCGTCTACTAAAACAAGACTGGACATTGGATTAAATATTAAAGGAGTTGCTGCAAGTGGCAATGTCGAAGATGGCAAAAGCTGGAATGCCATGTGTACGCACCGCATTAAAGTTGAAGAAGAGAAAGCGATCAATAAGGATTTGATTAACTGGATAAAGCAGGCGTATGAACAGGCTGGGTAAATTCTTTTTTCAGGTATAATATTTCGGGCAACTACATTATTAATAGTCCGGAAAGAACTGCCTCAACAAGACCCTTAGTGTAGAATAATTCTTTACTTTTTTAAAAGAAAACCCCGATTTGGTACCGGGGTTTTGAGAGAGAAAATGTAATTTATTTCTTTCGGGTAAATTTTATTTCTATCGCTTTCATTTCTTTTCCTGTCTTTGGATCGGGACCATACATTTCCATCAGGTGAGTATTATCATCAATTACTTTGTACACCTCCCTCATTGTACATTCTTTTCCTGGTCGGCATATGTCTGGTGTTTTACCTGTCAGCGTCATGGATTTGGAAGCAGCATCCCATGTACCAGACATGTTCATTATTCCGGTACTCCATGTATCTACCCAGGAAGAAACAAATTTTTTCTGTGCATTATCATAACCGGTTATACTCATCCCTTCAAAAGGCATTCCCATCATATTGCCACTATATTTGGTACTTTGGTATTTGCCAGACATAATCATTGAGTTTACGGCTGAGCCGGTTGATTTTTGTGGTGTGGCTCCCTCATAATCCCACATGGTGGATTCGGTATTCCAATTACCGTTCCAGGAGTTCATCATCGTATGCATATCACCGGGTGTGCCATACTCCATCATCTTTTGCATCATAGTGGCGGAGTCAACAGGAACCCAGGCTTCTTCTTTATTCGTTTCCTCCGATACTGTAGATGTTCCGGGTTTGTCTTTGTTTCCGTCTTCTTTTTTTTCATTATTGCAGGCTGCAAATAGTAATGCAGCCAAACAAAAGGCAATCAGGTTTTGTTTCATGTTATTTTGTTTAGAAAGAAAAGGTACAAACAAAGTATTTCCTTCACAAAAAATACTTGATGAGAGGCAGGAGTTTAATCTAACTGTTTGATTTTTATCTGCATCACAGTGGCAATGCTGGTAGCTCTTTCTTTAATTACAAAAGCATTTTGTCCTTCAAACAACTCATCTACTGTTGTTTTAAAATATCCAAGCCATGTATTAAAATGATGCTTTTCTAATGGAGATTTTTGATGCAAAGCAAGATGCGGCTGCATGGCATTCTTTTGATAAGTGCCGGATTGAAAAAGTACACTATCCCAAAAATCAACCAGCACTGGAAAATGATGATCGAGATTAATTTTGGCGACAGCTGTAAATAAGTAATTAATAGAATCGTCGGCTAATAATTTTTTATAAAACTCTTGCATGAGTAAAAGCAAATCGTTACGGTTTTCAATATCTTTTTTCATGCTTATTTTTTTTGCTCGTTAAATTTTTTAAAAGGGCACTGCTAAAAAATTATTATGTAGAAATAGTGGCAAACAATTTTTCAGCATCAGCTTTATGAAACAACTGAGTACCATGATTCATGGTGGCAGCACTGCCACAAGCCACACCAAAACGAATTGCTTCTTTCAAACTCAGTTGTTTTTGCAACGAGTATGTAATGCCAGCCACCATACTATCGCCAGCACCAACGGTACTTTTTTTCTCCACCGGTGGAGCAGCTACAAAATATTTTTCATCGGCTGTAACTAACCATGCACCATCTGGTCCCATGGAAACAACAATGATTTCTGCAAAGCCATCTGCAATGGCCTGTTGCGCGGCATCCGAAATTTCATTTTTCTCCAGGGTCTCTACATTAAGCATTTTACACAACTCACTGCTATTTGGTTTTATAAGATAGGCACCTTTTCCCTTTAATGCCTGTAGTGCAGGGCCGCTGGTATCGACAATACATTTAGCACCCACTGCTGCTGCATTTTTTACAATTAAGCCATAAAAGTAATCCGGAAGACCAGAAGGCAAACTACCACTGGCTACTACATAGGTCGGTGAAAAAGAACGAATCTGGTCAACCAATGTTTTGATGGTTTCTTCTAATACCTCTCTTCCGGGAAAAGTAAAACGATATTGGTTATTGCCGCTTGTTTCAAGCACTATCCAATTTTCTCTTGTTTCCACTTTTGTATCAACGGCATGAAATAAAATCCCTTCTTCTTTTAATAATGAACACAACATATTTCCATTATGTCCCCCGGCCGGAAATAACGCAACAGAAGGAGACTCTAATTTTTTTAGTGCTTTACTCACATTGATCCCACCACCGCCGGGTTCGTTTACTATCTCGGTACACCGAAGTTTACTTTCAGGTTTAA
>LNFJ01000120.1 GCA_001464625.1 Bacteroidia bacterium Ga0077558
AAATTCCCTGCCAAACTTTCCCCAATTAAATTGGCCGTATTGCCATTAACGAAGAAAGATGGTTTGCCAGAAATTGCGGAACAAATTATGGCTGATTGTAAAGTAGATTTCCGTTGCTTCTACGAAGAGAAAGATTCGATTGGTAAGCGTTACAGAAGAATGGATGCACTAGGCACTCCTTTCTGTGTTACCGTTGATCATCAAACAAAAGAAGATAACACCGTTACAATTCGTCACAGAGATTCGATGGAGCAGGAAAGGGCGCCGATAAGCGACTTAAAAAATATAGTGTTGAATGCTATAGGGTGAAAAGTCAATTGTCAATAGTGAATGGTGAATGTGTAAATCCCATTTTCCATTCTCTATTCACCATTCTCCATTTACACACCAAACTGCTGCAAGTGATGATCTAAATGTTTCCATTGGCTTTTACTCCATTGTTCTTCTGTAAGTTCTCCAAAAACAGGATGGGGTTTTGTAGTCAGTTTTTCAGGAGTAAAATTGTTTACCATCTCAATGAGGCTTTCCCGTTCTTTAATAAAATCCCTTGAATCGGCTATTTTAAATGTCTTATCTGTAGGCAAATTCTTTGCATACGGTTTTTCGTTATACAAACTGCTTTTGAAAAAAACCGATAATGTGCGGATAAGAAAATTTCCTTTAGGACTATGTTCACCATACGCCACTTTTAATGGTTGCTGCAAATGAGCCAGCATTTGCGCTACATCCATGCTGCCCCATTTTCTTTGTGTAGCAGGTTTTAGATTATTTATACGAGAAATGATTTCTTCCTTTACAGCAGGGTCAAACAAGTTTTTTACTTCCATAATGGGTGCAAAAATAGCTCATCCATTTATTTGAAACCATCCTTTTTTTATTGTTAACCGTATAATTCTTGATGAATAGATTTTCGGTCATACCCCAATTCCTGAATTCTTTTTTTTGCCTCATCGATCATGTTTTTCCAGCCACAGAGGAAAAAATAGGCCGGCTTCACAATTTTTTGTTCCGGATTTTCAGGCGAGAAGGTCATGTTTTTGGTGCAAATGTCTTCGTACACCTGATGCACATATCCTTGCCTTACCAGGTGATCCTCATTACCCGGTTCTTCTCGGGAGTATGTAGTGATGAATTGAAAGCTAGGAACTTTGCGGCTAAGCTCTCTTAGTTCCGGTGCATATAAAGCGTCGCCAAATTTGCGGCAACCAAAAATTAAATAAATTTTATGATGTGGTATATTATTCGCTAGCAAGTGATGCGCCATTGACCTAAAAGGAGCAATGCCGGTTCCGGTACAAACGAAGAAAAGATCTCTGTCAATTGGATCGGGCAATGTAAATACGCCTTGTGGTCCGCGGAGTGTAAGTTCTGAACCCACCACTACATTATTAAATAGCCAGGGAGTACCTAAGCCATCTTCTAATAATACAATTACCAGTTCAAAGACATTAGTACTATCCGGCCAGCTGGCAATGGAATAGCTGCGCCACCGCTTATTTGGCTTTTCATGTATTGGCAGATCGAGTGTAACAAATTGGCCGGGTATAAAATCGAAGGAAGTAAGTTCGGGAACCTCTATCCAAAAGCGGCGGGTGCTGGAGGTTTCATTTTCTATGCGAATTACTTTGCCGGTACGCCAGGGTTGAACTGCCATATGGAAGCTTTTTATTGAACTAGTAAAATACGAATAGCTCCCGAATTAGCAATTTTAAAATCCACGAAATCCATTTAATCCCCTGATCCGTGGTTATCTTTGCATTTCTCATGGGTGTACAGGATTTGCTGGAACAGTATCAAAAATCCCCCCGCCTTTTTCAATTGGCGGACAGGCTCTCGTTTGCCCAATCCGAAAAAATTGCACTTAAAAATTTACAGGGAAGTTCATCACAGTTTGTAGTAGCGGCTGCTTTTATGCATCCATCATCATCCTTATTGAACCATTTGATCGTTTTAAATGATGCAGAAGAGGCGGCTTATTTTCATAATACCTTAGAGAACCTTACATCGGCATTAGATATTTTTTATTTTCCGTCTTCATTTAAGAATAGAAAAAATTATCAGTTACTCAACTCTTCTCATGTAATGTTGAGAACGGAAGCGTTGACGAAGATTGCAACAGGCGGCAACAAGAAAATTATTGTTACGTACCCCGAAGCATTATTTGAAAAAGTCGTATTACCGGCTACACTTTCCTCCAATATCATTCAAATAAAATCAGGTGATACGTTGGATGTGGAGCAACTGCTTCTTAAATTATCTGATTACGGTTTTGAAAGAACAGATTTTGTATACGAGCCGGGGCAATTTGCAATACGTGGAGGTATTCTTGATATTTATTCTTTTGGTAATGAAAAGCCTTACCGGGTAGAATTATTTGGCAATGATGTTGACTCGATCCGGATTGTAGATCCCGAAACACAATTGAGTGAACGAAAATTATTACAAGTAAGCATTATTCCCAATGTGCATACACAGTTTGAAAGCGAAGAAAGAATTTCGTTGTTTAATTTTCTACCAGAAAATACCGTTGTATGGATGCAGGATTATGAACTCTGTAAAGAACATTTAGCAGAAAGTGAAGAAGATCTGGCGGCGTTTCTTCGCCATCAGCAGGAAGTGAAAGAAGCTTTTTTAGCAAGCAATAGTACACATGCAGAAAAGGCAGCTGCAAAACGAAAGGAACAGGAAGATCAGGAGGATAAATTAATAAAGAATGAAGTAGGCCTAAGTGATTTTATTTCTGCTGAAAGTCTCGAAGTTGAATTATGCAAAAAGCATTTGGTAGAATTTGGGTATCAGTCCTACTTATCTAAATTCGAAATTGATTTCAATACAAAGTCACAGCCAGCTTTCAACCGGCAATTTGATTTGCTGATAAAAGATTTAAAAAGCTGGGAAACTAAAAAGTTTCAGCTATATATTTTTGCGGATAATCCCAAGCAATTAGAAAGACTACGTAGTATTTTTAGTGATTTGAAAGCAGAGATTGTTTTTAATCCCATTGCCACTTCCATTCATGAAGGATTTATCGATGAAGATCAGCAAATAGTTTGTTATACCGATCACCAGGTTTTTCAACGTTATCATAAGTATAAAGTAAAACAGGCCTATAATAAGAATAAGGCTATTACAATAAGAACACTCCGTGAATTACAACCTGGAGATTTTGTAACCCATATCGATCATGGCGTCGGAATTTTTAGCGGATTACAAAAAATAGAAGTCAATGGCAGAACACAAGAGGCTGTACGATTGATCTATAAAGACACAGATATTTTATACGTCAACATCAATAGCTTGCATAAAATTGCCAAGTTTACGGGCAAAGAAGGAAGCGTTCCAAAAGTAAACAAGCTTGGTAGTGATGTTTGGAGTAAGTTAAAAGAGAAAACAAAAACGAAGGTCAAGGAAATTGCCTTCGACCTGATAAAACTCTACGCCAAAAGAAAAGCACAACAGGGGTTTCAGCATACACCGGATAACTATATGCAGACGGAGCTGGAAGCTTCTTTTATTTATGAAGACACACCAGATCAAAGTAAAGCAACTGCCGACGTAAAGAAAGATATGGAGTCGCCATCACCAATGGACAGATTGGTTTGCGGTGATGTAGGGTTTGGTAAAACTGAAATTGCTATCCGGGCAGCATTTAAAACTTGTATAGATGGAAAACAGGCTGCGGTGTTGGTACCAACTACCATTCTGGCATTTCAACATTTTCAAACATTCAAAGAACGGTTAAAAGATTTTCCCGTTACGGTTGATTATATCAATAGGTTCAAATCAGCCAAAGAAAAAAAGGAAACACTTAAGAAAGTTGAAGAAGGAAAAGTTGATATTATCATTGGTACTCATGGTTTGCTGGGCAAAGAAGTAAAATTTAAAGACCTTGGATTATTGGTGGTTGATGAAGAACAAAAATTTGGAGTGGCACACAAAGAAAAAATTAAAACACTTCGCACTGCTATTGATTGTTTAACATTAACTGCAACACCAATTCCAAGAACATTGCAGTTCTCTTTGATGGGTGCAAGAGATTTAAGCATTATGAATACGCCACCGCCAAACAGGCAACCGATTCAAACAGAAGTGCAGGTGTACAACGAAGATTTTATAAG
>LNFJ01000121.1 GCA_001464625.1 Bacteroidia bacterium Ga0077558
TCTCCAAGAAAGATAATGATGGATACCCGTGACAGAGCAGAAGAAATGGGTAAGAATATTAATAAGAATGGTGAGTTTAAAGACGATGGTAAATCATTACTGCATGATTACATCACGGTGGAAGAACTTCGTGCCTGCACCACCTGTAATGCCTGTGTGCAGGAATGCCCCGTTAGCATCAACCCGCTGGATATTATTTTAGAGCTGCGCCGATATTTAGTGATGGAGGAAAGCAATAGTCCGCAGGAATGGGCCGTTATGTTTAGTAACGTGGAGAATAATTTCGCTCCGTGGAAGTTTAGCCCGGATGAAAGAGATAAATGGGCAGAGGAAATGAAGTAGTGAATAGATATTAATAAGTGCCCTTGCTTTTTTCAAATACTTAATGGGTATTTACGTTTTAAAGTAATTATGAATAAGTTTTTTCTTATCACCTTAGCTGCGTTACTGATTACAGTAAGCACTATTGCACAAAGACCTTTTGAATTGGGTGCTGAATATTTAAGGCCTATTGGCAAAGGTTATAATAGTGCCAAAGCGGCAATAAGAGGTGAATCATTTAATAACAAAGGCAGTTATAGTGCCGGCATTACCTATCAGCTTGCTTCTAAAAAAGCATATTCCGTTTCGAGTGGCTTTGGCCTTTATCTGGGTTATCGTTATGCATTTGGAAAGAATTATATCAATGGTAATAATATGTTTGCTGGTGCAAGAATCTTATTCTCTCTGGAAAATTTTGAAGGCCAGACAAACCGCAACAGTTTATTTATTACACCCTGGGCAGAAGTTGGGTATCATCTAATATTTGCCAAACGTTTTTATGCTGCTCCGAGTATCGGTTATGGATATACCAAGAAAATGAGCAAGGATTATAATTCGTTGAATGACAAAAGATAAACGCTAATCTTTTTCGTCTTTGTTTGAAATTTTATCGAGGCCCTCTTCAATTTTTTCCATCTGCCCTTCAATTTTTTCCGTCATTTCTTCGGGATGCTCCATTTTATGGGCTACATCTTTTTTCTTCACCATTCTCCAAATTTGTATCAATGCTGTTATTGCAAATATGCTTCCGATAACCCAGTTGAGAACATGTTGATTATTGTTGATCTTATCTGCAATTAGCCGACCCCCATAAATAAAGATCAGGTTACCAGCAAATGTTCCTAATCCTATTCCAATGATATAAGTGTTATAATGATCAGATCTGGGCAATAATATTTTCTTAGTGAACAAAACAGTACTCCATCCAAACCAGAACGGTATCTGAACAGGATTTAATGCACTCATAGTAAAACCCAGTAAAAATTTAGGAAGGTTGCTGCTCAATATCACATTATCGTTCTCTGATGGATGCAAGGCTGCGTAAAAACTGGCCGCAGCCAGTGCTGCAACAATGATTAATGTAACCCACTCTAATGCTTTTAAAATTTTTTCCTGCTTCCGTATCCAATCCATTGCAACCAGGGACAAACGGACGTAAATAATTTCTGCCAACAGAGAGCCCATTGAAAACAACAGAGCTGCCGTAACACCATCAGAAATCGATATCTGCATAGCGGCAATATTCAGTGTTCCCAACGGTAATGAACCGATAAAACTGACCAACATGCCGGTAAGAAAAATTTTTAGCAGGGGGTGCATGCAACGAAAATACGAAGTAAGAACGAAGAAAATTGTTTGCTGATCAGGTAACGACAACGAGTTTCTCCAGTTTTTTTATATCTGGCAAGGCGATCTTTTTTCTTGTAATTTTTACTAGGCCTTCATCTTCCAGTTGGTTGATAAATGTAGTTACCGTTTGCCTTGCACTTCCTATCAACTTGGCAATATCATCATGCGTAAGGAAATTTTCCATGGAATAAGAAACAGCAGACGCATTACAGCCGTCCATCATTGCCAGGTTATAAAAAAATGCCAGCAATCTTGACCGAACATCTTTGTTCAGCATATTTACCAAACGAAACTCCGCCCGACGAAGCTTCTCACCCATTTGCTTGGTATATTTTATGGCCAGCGAAGGTTTTTTAGTCAGCAGCTTTTCAAAATCTTCTATATTAAAGGCACATAGGCTTACATTACCTTTGTATGCCCGGGCAAATTCTCCATTCATGTTATTACGTTCCAGGGCAAACTGGCCAAATATTTCTCCTTCTTTTATAATCTCCTTTATTATTTCATTTCCATTTTCATCGATGTAGCCAATCTTTATATAGCCATCCTTAACGAAGTAAAGTTTGTTAAGATGGTGGGAGTCGAAATAAATATAATCTCCCTTCTTTGCAACTATAAAATGATGTGATACATTCAATGCTTCATACTCTTCATCACTCATCTCACACCAGAGATCGTAATTACGAAGCACCATCATTTTTTCATCAGCAGGCATAGTAGAAATTAAAGATGTAAGTTCGTAAAATCCTAATCATATTTTTCCAACATTTTAAAATGCCGGCTGGATTGACGAAGAAAATCGTATCCCTTCTTAAACGACCAGTAAGGAGTGCCATTTTTATGATTATACCGGCTTATTTTAAACAACACTTTCCAGTGATGGAGAATAACACCATAAGCTTTCCAGATACTCATATCACAATCATAAATATGGTTGGGTTCTGCACCACAACCATTAAACTCCAGAATCTGGAAGTTCTTTCCTTGCTTTAGATCTTCAATAGAAGTTGTTTTAATATCATACCGGCCATAATAGAATTTATCGGTATAGTGACTGAGTTCATCAAATACTTTATGCAGGTTTTCATCAATTTCCATGTGCAGGTTGGTAAAATGAGCTCCCCTGTTGTGATTACCGGCGTAGGACAAATAAAAAATTTCACCGGCAGGTATCACCCGGTCAAACCGGTGACCATGGCGATGCTCCATTTCTTCCATTCTGAATTTTGCTCTAGCATGTTCGGCCACCAATTCTTTCAATGTAGATTGTCCATTTCCTTTTACCTGTAATAATTCTTTATCGATAAATCCGCTTACTACTCCTTTTTTCTCCCAGGGAAAGCGATAGTAAAATACACTCACTTCAACAGGCAGTTCTATTAAATCTTGTACGATGTACTCAACAGGAATACGTTCGTGGTATTTAATTAATTGCTCTTCCGTATCAATTTTACGGAATAAAATCCCCTTCATACCAATATCTGGTTTAACGATAAAGGGAAATTTAAAGCCGGCTTCTTTAATTTTATTTTTTACTTCCGTAAAGCCCCAATCATGCATTACATAAGTAGTTCGGGGATATGTATGCGGGGGCAATTGATCATACATCTCTTTTTTGCCTTCCCCTTCAAAGCCGCCAAAAGTAAGTGTGGGGTTAGATGAACTAAAATACCAGAAAGAGCGGCTTCGGATACAATACCATAACCAAACGGGACTAATTGGTAAATACAGTACATAGAAATTCCATAATTCCCAATTGGTCAATTTTTGAAAGAATTTCTTCATATAGTTATGGAAACAAAATAAAGCAAAGAAAATCATACTGCCATGAATTGCTTTTTGGTTTAGATTTGAAATAAATTTGATTGGATGCAAGTACCTACTGTAGCTGAAAAAATGGCCAGTGGCCAAAGTCCGGAAATATTATTTTGGGTAGGCTGTGCCGGTAGTTTTGACCAAAGAGCACAGAAAATAACCAAAGCCTTTGTAACCATTCTTGATAAGGTTGGTATTAACTATGCAATTCTTGGGAAAGAAGAGATGTGTACTGGTGATCCTGTACGAAGAGCCGGGAATGAATTCATGTTCCAGATGATGGCATATCAGAATATTCAAATCTTGAATAACTACGGTATCAAAAAAATTGTAACTGCTTGTCCGCATTGTTTCAATACTATTAAGAATGAGTATCCTGAGCTGGGTGGCAATTATGAAGTCATTCATCATACTACATTTTTACAACAGTTGATTGATGAGGGAAAAATCAAATTAAAAGAAGGCGGCACTTTCAAAGGCAAAAAAATTACTTACCACGACAGTTGCTATCTGGGTCGTTCCAATAACATTTATGAAGCTCCCCGCAAAGTGTTGGAAGCATTGGATGCAGAATTAGTAGAAATGAAACGCTGCAAAAGCAATGGCCTTTGCTGTGGTGCTGGTGGCGCACAAATGTTTAAGGAAGAAGAAAAAGGTATTACACGAATCAACATCGAACGTAGTCATGAAGCGATCAGCACCGGCGCAAATGTTATTGCAGCTGCATGCCCATTCTGTAATACGATGATGACCGATGGAGTAAAACTGGCAGAAAAAGAAGATTCAGTACAAGTATTAGATGTGGCGGAGTTAATTGCACAATCATTGGCCTAAGGCTGCATCTGACAATAATCTTTCCTCAACTTCAAATGCCTCCCGCAGCTTACCTTTTGGTACTGGAATAACTATTTCTCTTCGTTTTTCTGTAGTAGCGTTAGAGCATCTGTATGTTATCTCAATGATATTAATTATTCCTTCTTCTCTGATATTAATTTCTGCAAGGTAATGCCTTCCGCTGCTGAAATATTGCTGTTTAGCACCTATGCAAACTAGCTCCGGCGTTATTTTTACTTCCGGTATTTTTTTAGCAGCCACCGGAAAAAGTAAATAGAACATATAAGATATAAAACCTTTTTGCTTTCGTTCAGAGCGGAGAAAAGCCTTCCATTCTTGTTTTGAGTATGTCCAATGAGCCAATATCATATAAGTGGGTTTTGGTAAAACCGAAATGTAATTAATGGTGTAATTTAGCAGCATGAACTTCGATTATATATACCTGCTAGACGGTAATTTCCATCCCGAATCCAGAGTTTGGGTGTACCAAAGCAGCCACTTGTTCAGCCTGAGTGAGGCATTTGATATTGAAGACCTGCTGAAAGAATTTACAGCGCAGTGGAAAAGCCACGGCACACCGGTTAAAGGAGCAGGTTATTTATTCTTTGGTCAGTTTATAATATTAATGGCAGATGAAAAAGCTACAGGAGTTAGCGGATGCAGTACGGATAGTTCGGTACGTCTTATAAAAGATATTGAACAACGTTTTGCTGTTAATATGTTCGACAGAACTACGTTAACCTTTGTGGTGAAAGATAAAATTGAGTTATTACCCCTCTCCCAATTGCAATATGCAGTTGATAATGGTTTTATTACAGCCGATACCTTATATTTTAATAATCTGGTTCAAACGAAAGAAGAATTAGAAACCAAATGGATTATTCCGGTAAAGGATAGTTGGCTGGCTAAGAGAGTTTCCTTTGCCAATTCAACAAGCCAGTAATCTTATTAATACCACGGTACCAATCTTTTCATCTCCGAATTATCAGGTGCGGTATAAACCATGCTAATTTCAAACCCGTTTCTTGTTTGCCCACCTGTTTTTAATTTAGAAGTAGTATAGTCAAAACTAAACCCCGTTTGAAAGCCTTCCAGTTGATAGCCGATATATGGTATTACCGCATCGTTTAACCGATACCAGGCACCAAGACTAATTACATTCTTCTTCTGATCGCCCAACTGAATGCCATAGGCAGAGCCTACTGTTGTTTCTTGAGTGCTACCCTGCTGCTGATAATTGAGTGAGAAATAAAAAATACCACTATATCCTACATCTAAATTTCCACCGGCAACCACTGTATACCTTTTAGGCAATTGGAATTGAGGGTCGTTAAACACATCCTTTTTCTTTAACAGGTTATATACACTAACGCCTGCAAAGAAAGATTTGTCGGGTAATGAAGCATGGTAAGCCGCTCCCGTACTCATATCAAAATAGTTTCTATTGCCGCCCGGGAGTTCTTCTCCTATTGGCAAAGAAACATCAAAGCCACCGCTGGTTAATTGGTTTTCAAAACTAAGTTTATTAAAATTTATTCTTCTCTCACTATATACTCCCTGTAAACCTAATCCGATGCTGTGAAAATTATCAGGATCGAGAGTAAGATTATACGCTGTACTGAAACTGATGGAATTAAATTGTACTGCTCCTTCAAGTGTTTTATCACTAAGTGCGACAATACCGAAGCCTAACTTATTGCCGGGTGCCAGTTTATTTCTCAATGGACTTACATCTACCGACAATGAAGTAGTGCTGTATGGCGAGCCTCCGCTCCCCCATTGCGAACGGTAATTACCAGCTACACGATATGCCCCTTCTGTATAACCAGTGAACGCAGGGTTTATTAATAGTGGTGAAGAATAGAATTGAGAGAACCGTGGCGATTGCGCCTGCGACAACCCCATCCAACACAATAAAATAATAGTTATTCTAAATTTCATTACAATCGTTTTAACGTATAAGAACTGTTTTACCACTTGCTTTTATAATAGTTCCGTCCTGGCTTTTACCCGCAAACACCCATGTATAAGTTTCTGTTGGCTGCGGTACATTTTTATAATTACCATCCCAACCCTCACCAATAGTTTGCGTTTGATACACCAGTTGCCCCCATCGGTTATAAACCCTGAAATAATCAATTGAAAAAACACTTACGCCTAAAGGCCTTAATTTATCATTCGCATTATTATTGTTTGGTGTAAATGCTTTAGGAACATAAATATCAGCCTTGTCAAAAGCCTGTATCAGTAATGTATCTGTTACAAGGCAACCCGCCGCTGTTGTTATTTTCACTAAGTATTGCCTGTCAGCAGCAGTAGTTACAACGGGGTTTTGAATAGTTGAACTATTTAGTGCTGTACCCGGTTGCCATACATATTGCACACCGATATTTCTGGCGGATAATGTATAGGGTGTATTCTTTAATACTCTTACATTATCATATCTTATTCCGGGTGTAGCAGGTATAACAGTTATTGTTTTTTTAATGGTGTCTGCTAATTGCAAACAGGCAGCCGGAGTAGCAATTAACTGTACTGTGTAAGAACCTGGTTGAGTATAAACATGTGTTGGTGCAAAAGCAATAGAAGTACTGTTATCACCAAAAGACCAGCTCCAATTTATAGTACCACTACTTCCCGTTGTGCTGCTATTAGTGAAAGTGGTTGTTTCATTTTGACATAGAGCAGAATAACCAAACCCTGCTATTGGCTTTTGAATTATTTGAATAATAGCCGTGTTTGAAGCCATCGCTTTACATCCATTAGCCCCTGTAATTTGTACACTATAGATACCTTGTGTGGTTACAGTTAAGGCATCTGCAGTAGCACCAATAACCGGAACTCCATTTAAGAACCATTGGTAAGAAATACCTCCCGATACGGTTAGCACTTGCGAAGTACCGGCACAAATGGTAGTATTTCCGGGGCTGATTGTTCCTGCCGGTAGCGAATTAACGGTCAGTACTAATGTAGCTGTTGAATCACAATTATTTGAACCTGTTAGTACAACATTATAACTTCCACCTGCAGTGTAACTATTACCATTCCAGTTAAATGGTAATTGATTAGCACAAATGCTGATCGAAGTAGTGCTTGTTGCCACCGGTTTTATTGCAAGATTCAATGTAGCAATTGAGTCGCAACCATTAGAACCTGGGATAGTAACATTGTAACTACCTGCCGCATTATAATTATTGCCATTCCATAGATACGGCAATTGATTGGTACAAATCTCAATATTGGATACACTGGTGAGTATTGGTTTTATGTCCAAATTTAATGTGGCTATGGAATCACAACCGTTAGAACCATTTAATGTAGCTGTATAAATTCCCGATGTTGAATAGTTATTCCCATTCCATAAATAAGGGGCCTGGTTTGCACAGATGCTTGCATTTGTGATACTCGTCAATACAGGGTTTACCGTAAGATTCAAGGATGCAATCGAATCACAGCCATTTGAACCTGCCAGTGTAATATTGTAACTACCTGACGAAGTATAATTATTGCCATTCCATAGATACGGCAATTGATTTTCGCATCGGCTGATATTTGTTATACTGGTTAATATAGGAGTTACACCAAGGTTTAAAGTTAAATGATCCTGCCGTATTATAGCTATTACCATTCCAACTATAGGGCAATTGATTTGCGCATACATTAACATTGGTAGTGCTGGTTAACACGGTGCCTATAGAAAGATTTAACGTAGCAATGGAGTCGCAGCCATTTGAGCCGACCAATGTAACAGTATAGATTCCTGCCAAATTATAATTATTACCATTCCAATTATAAGGAAGTTGATTATTGCAAATACTTACATTAGTGGTACTTGTTTGCACAGCATTTACAACAAGGTTGAGGGTAGCTATGGAATCGCAGCCATTGGCCCCAATTAGGGTAACGTTGTAGTTTCCTGCACCATTATAAATATTACCATTCCAGTTATACGGAAGTTGATTGGAACAAACAGCCACATTAGTAATGCTTGATGATATTGAATTAATTGAAAAGTTGAGGGTAGCAATGGAATCGCAGCCGTTGGAGCCTAGTAATGTAACATTATAAGTGCCTGCCGTGTTATATGCATTCCCATTCCAGTTATACGGCAATTGATTGGAGCAAGTACTGGCATTAGTTGTACTAGTTAATACCGGATTAATGGCAAGATTTAAAGTAGCAATTGAATCACAACCAGATTG
>LNFJ01000122.1 GCA_001464625.1 Bacteroidia bacterium Ga0077558
ATATTTTTCAAACAATGTTGTATTCTTCAGGTAGTATTTATACACCGCATTATTAAAATTCCCGCCATTAATTAAACGATTGATATTTTGACGTACCAAACTTGTATCAATAGGAACAAAAACACTGGGAGTTATTCCATCGCCACCAAATAAAGTATCTCTGCAAGCTGTTGCAAATCGTTTCCCGTTGTTGTGTAATTTAATTGAATCAGCAGAAAGCATTTCACCGCTACTAAAACGTTCCCACAATTGATCCATGTAAACCTTTTTCCCATTTTCATACGACCGCTGAATGCTTCGTCCTAAAGGTGTATAATATCTTGCAACAGTTAATCGCATGGCCGACCCATCACTTAATGAATATTGCTCTTGCACTAACCCTTTTCCAAAAGTTCTGCGACCAACAATGGTGGCACGGCACCAATCCTGCAAAGCACCAGCCAGCACTTCACTTGCACTGGCAGATAATTCATCCACCAATATTACCAGTTTGCCTTTTTCAAACAGCCCTGGTCTTTTGCAACGGTATTCTCTTTTTTTACTATTTACCCCTTCTGTGTAAACAATTAATTTATCACCATCTAAAAATTCATCGGCCATATCCACCGCTTCATTCATAAAACCGCCGCCATTTCCACGCAGGTCTTGCATAAACTCTTCGTAGCTGTTGTCGGTAAACTTATTGAGTTTAATATAGCCTGTGTTTTTATCAACCATGTAAGCTGCATCAACAGATGGAACAGGTATGGTACCACGGGTTACACTTACAACAACGGGCTTCTCATTTCTTAAAACATCCAGAACAGCTTTGGAGCCTCTTTCGCCACGGATATGTTTTTTAATTTCATCTATGGTAAAAGTTTTGCCGGTAAGTGATGCACCGTTCACTTTTATTATTTTATCACCGATCATCAGCCCGGCTTTATCACTTGGGCCGTTTGGATTTACGTACACCACATTCACAGTATCAGAAAAAATATTGAACTCAACCCCAATACCTTCAAAATTTCCAGCAAGATCTTCGTTGGCTTCCTGTAATTCAACCGGGGGTAAATAAACTGAGTGGGGGTCAAGGTGCGTCATCATTTCCTGGATGGCTTTGCCTTCTAAAGTGTCAATGCCTACTGAGTCAACATATCGCATCTTAATAAGGTCGATGGCTTCTTGTAAGGCACCTCTTTTATTGGAAGAAAAGAACCCTTTGCCGCTATTTTTCCCATCATTTATTTTATACCCCAGGAACATTCCGGCTACCATTATTATTGCAAAAAGAAGCGGAAGCCAAACCTGTAATTTTTTATTGCCCATCATAATCCTTTATTCTGTAATTTGAACGCAAAATACTGGATTTGAACGGAACAGGAGTTTCGTTCATCCAAATCAACAAATCTTTATGGCAGTTGTAAAACTGATTGCAGACAGCGGAGCTACCAAAGCAGAGTGGTGTTTACTTAATAACGGTAAGAAGAAAACCATTTTTACGCAAGGTATCAGCCCTTATTTCCTCAATACAGAACAGATTACAGCTTTATTGACAAAAGAGCTTCTTCCAAAGCTTAAAAATGTCCGCATCGACGAAGTTTATTACTATGGAACAGGCTGTGCCAACCCGGATAATGCCAAATCAGTTAAAAAAGCTATTCGTAAAATCATTCCGGCCAAAAAAATCGAAGTAACACATGATTTGATGGCCGCAGCAAGAGCTTTATGTGGCAGAGAAAAAGGAATAGCCTGCATACTCGGCACGGGGTCTAATTCCTGTTTTTATAATGGAAAGAAGATCGTAAAAAACAGTCCGGGTCTTGGTTATGTGCTGGGTGATGAGGGAAGCGGTGCTTATTTAGGTAAGAAAGTCATTCAATATTATCTCTATGGCACATTTGATGAAGAATTAAATGGAAGGTTTGATAATACTTACCGGACCAATAGTGTAGAGATACTGGAAAATGTGTATAAAAAGCCATTGCCTAACCGTTATCTCGCAGGCTTTACCAAATTCCTGGCCGATAACCGGGGGCATTATATGATTGAAAATATTATTGAAGACGGATTAAACGATTTTTTCTTCAGCCATTTATGCAAATACAGGGAAACATGGACTTTGCCCATTAGTTTTGCCGGAAGTGTGGCATTTGGTTTTAAAGATGTGTTACAGCAACTTTGCGACAGTTACGAGTTCGAATTAGGTAAGGTGCTAAAAAATCCAATGGATGGGTTAGTAGCTTATCACAAGTAAAAAGAAAAGAAGCATGGCATTCGAAAAAAAAACAGAGCAAGCCAGTCATTACCGCCATTTAGAGAAAATGTCAGTAGTGGAACTGATTACAAATATTAATAAAGAAGACAAGACTGTTCCTGATGCCGTAGAAAAAGCAATTCCCCAAATAGAAAAGCTGGCCGAAGCTGCAGCAGATAAAATGCTGATGGGTGGACGACTATTTTACATTGGAGCCGGCACCAGCGGCAGACTTGGTATCGTGGACGCCAGTGAGTGTCCTCCAACTTTTGGTGTTCCGCAAGGATTGGTGATAGGCATTATTGCAGGTGGCGAAAAAGCTATTACTAATGCCGTAGAATTTGCTGAAGATGATAAAGAACAAGGCTGGAAAGACTTGCTGGAATTTGATGTTTGTGATAAAGATGTAGTGATAGGCATTGCAGCCAGCGGTACTACACCCTATGTAATTGGTGCTTTAGAAGAATGTAAAAAGAGAGGCATTATAACCGGAAGTATTTCCTGTAACCCGGAATCGCCGGTAAGTGCGGCAGCCGATTTTCCGATTGAAGTAGTGGTAGGCCCTGAGTTTGTAACGGGCAGCACCCGTATGAAAAGCGGCACCGCCCAAAAACTGGTACTCAATATGATTTCAACGACAGTCATGATTCAATTGGGCAGGGTTGAAGACAATAAAATGGTCAATATGCAACTAACAAACGATAAGTTGGTGGACCGTGGTACCATGATGTTGATGGAAAGAATCAAAATGGTTGACTATGAACAAGCAAAAGAATTACTATTGAAATACGGCAGTGTAAAAAAAGCTGTCGATTCTTTTTTAAAATAGCTTGGTTTATTCCAACTAATTTATATATTGTGTCACTATCAATAAAAAGTGGTAATCAGTTATAACGATATTATTTCGCTTCTTGATTTAGCAACTCCTGTTAAATCAACAACCACAACAACTACAACAACCCGTTAAGGGTTGTATATCATCATATCAATACTTGGGCATTTTGCTGTACGGAAAAGGAACTCCGTTATGCGTTACATTTTATTTTCAATCGTATAATAAGTTAAATCAGAACACATGCAGGTTTTAAAATTTGGAGGCACTTCGGTTGCCAATGCAGAAAATATAAATAAAGTAGTAGCCATTGTAAAAGAGAAAATAAAAAATGATACAACAATAGTGGTGGTATCTGCACTCGGCGGTGTTACAGATTTATTACTAAATGCAGCCTTATTAGCTGCTGAGGGAGATGAGTTATATAAAGAGAAATTAGTAATTGTTGAGCAACGACATCTCGAAGCAGTAAAAGAATTAATACCTGTGGCACAACAAAGCCAGTTATTAAGTTTGGTAAAAAAATCCTGCAATGAGATAGAAGATATTTGCAATGGTATCTTTTTATTGAGAGAACTTACGCCACGATCAAAAGACCGGATTGGCAGCTATGGTGAATGGCTTTCTTCACAAATTATTACGGCTAAATTCAAATCTGATGGCATTGCAGCAATTTGGAAAGATGCAAGAGAATTAATTACCACTAACTCCGGCTTTACATCGGCTGAAGTTGATTTTACAACAACCGATAAGAAAATAAAAGATTGGTTTGCTGCGGAAACATCTTCATTATTTATTTTACCCGGCTTTATAGCGGCTGATAAAAATGGTATCACTACAACATTGGGCAGAGGTGGGTCTGATTATACGGCTGCCATTCTTGCATCAGCATTAAATGCAAAATTACTGGAGATATGGACCGATGTAAGTGGTATGATGACAGCCGACCCAAGACTAACCAGTAATGCCCGAATCATTCCGAGTATATCTTACCAGGAAGCGATGGAGTTATCGCATTTCGGTGCGAAAGTAATTTACCCGCCAACTATTCAGCCGGTGATGAGCAAAGGAATACCGGTTTGGATAAAAAACACTTTTGCCCCTGCAGACGAAGGCACCCTGATCGAATCAGCAGCAGGAAGAAACGGAAACATCGTTCGTGGAATTTCAAGCATTAATAATATTGCGTTGATAAGCCTGGAAGGAAGCGGCATGGTTGGTATTCCCGGATTTTCAAAACGATTGTTTGAAGCATTGAGCAATGAAAAAATAAATGTGATATTGATCACACAAAGTTCTTCAGAACATTCCATTTGCGTAGGTATAGACGGAGGCTCAGTAAAAAAAGCAAAACAAGCCGTGGATGCTGCATTTGCGAATGAGATTGAATTACAGAAAGTAGAGCCGTTGAAAATTGAAGATGAATTATCCATTGTAGCGTTGGTAGGGGAGAGTATGAAAAATCATACGGGTGTTAGCGGAAGAATGTTCAGTGCTATGGGAAGAAATGGAGTTAATATCCGTGCAATAGCACAAGGTTCTTCAGAAAAAAATATCTCTGCCGTTATTTCTACCAAAGATGTTCGTAAAGCCATCAACGTTTTACATGAAGAGTTTTTTGAAACTACGTTTAAGCAGGTAAATTTATTTATTACCGGTTCTGGCAATGTTGGAGCAAAGCTTTTGGGGCAATTAAATCAACAAGCTAAATTTTTGCAAGAGCAGATGCATTTGCAATTACGGGTAGTAGGTTTAAGCAATAGCCGAAAAATGCTGATTGATGAAGAAGGAATTGATCTAAACAACTGGAAAGAAAAACTAGATGGCGGTGTGCAGGCTGATCTGCAAAAATTTATTGGAGAAATTATAAGCCGCAACTTGCGCAATTCCATTTTTGTAGATGTAACGGCAAATGATAAGGTAGCAAATATGTACGACCAGTTATTACAAAAAAGCATTTCTGTTGTTGCCTGTAATAAAGTGGCCGCATCATCTGCCTATAGTAATTATAAAAAATTGAAAGACCTGGCAAGAGAATTTAACAGCCGCTATTTATTTGAAACAAATGTTGGTGCTGGCCTGCCAGTAATTGCCACCTTAAATGATTTGGTGCCCAGTGGCGACAAAGTGCATAAAATGCAGGCTGTATTAAGCGGCACCCTGAACTTTGTATTTAATAATTATGATGGCACCCGAAAATTTGCTGATGTGGTAAAACAGGCACAGGATGAAGGTTATACCGAACCCGATCCACGACTAGATTTAGGTGGAACAGATGTGATGCGAAAAATAATGATACTGGCGAGAGAGTCAGGTGAGAAAATTGAAATGGACGAAATTGCAAACAATTCTTTTATGCCTGCCAGTTGTATGCAGGGAACGGTAGAAGATTTTTACAGAGAAATGGCAAAGGAAGAATCACATTTCAAACAATTAACAGATAAAGCAACAGAAGCGGGTTGTAAATTAAAATTTGTTGCCTCTTTTGAGAATGGGAAAGCTGCCGTTGGTTTGCAGCATATTGATCCGAAGCATGACCTCTATCATTTATATGGAAAGGATAATGTTGTTTTGTTTTATACCGATCGTTACAAAGAGCAGCCGTTAGTGGTGAAAGGAGCCGGTGCCGGTGCAGAAGTAACGGCAAGTGGTGTATTTGCGGACATAATACGAGCTAGTAAATAAGGAACATGAAAAAAATTATTGTAAAATCTCCCGGCACTGTAGCCAATCTTGTTTGTGGTTTTGATATACTCGGTTTAGCATTAAGCGAACCGAATGATATAATGGAGCTGACTTTGCTTGATGAACCAAAAGTTATTATTCATAATAGAGATGAGTTTGATTTGCCAACAGAGCCAGAAAAAAATGTGGCGGGAGTCGTGTTATTATCTATCATGGAAAAAATGGATAATAAGATTGGGTTTGAAATAACTATTGAAAAGCATATTAAGCCGGGAAGTGGAATTGGTTCCAGCGCAGCCAGTGCAGCAGGAGCAGCAGTAGCGGCGAATCATTTGTTGGGAAATATTTTTTCAACTGATGAAGTGGTCCAGTTTGCGATGAATGGTGAAAAATTAGCATCTGGAGTGAAACATGCAGATAATATTGCACCTTGTATATTGGGCGGAGTCACATTGATCCGATCCATTCATCCCCTGGATATTATTACTATTCCTTCGCCGGATTTATTTGTAACGGTAGTGCATCCGCAAATAGAAGTACGAACTTCTGATGCAAGACAAATTTTAAAGCAACAGGTCTTATTAAAAGACGCAATTCGCCAATGGGGGAATATAGCCGGACTGGTTACAGGCTTTATGAAAAATGATCTGGACCTGATTGGCCGTTCGTTAGAGGATGTGATTATAGAACCTGTTCGCAGTATTCTTATTCCGGGATTTGCAGAAGTAAAGAAGAATTGTAAGGAAGCTGGTGCATTAGGTGGCGGCATATCTGGTTCCGGGCCTTCTGTATTTATGCTGAGTAAAGATGAAGCAACTGCAAAGGCGGTTGAATCCGTGATGAAGGATGTATATACAAGAATTGGAATCGATTTCAATACTTATATTACTACAATTAATAAAAAGGGAGTTGAAATTGTTGAATAAATGTTCAATGCTCAATTTTCAATGTTCAATTATCAATGAAGTACTACAGCACAAATAAACAATCACAAATAGTCGATTTTAAAGAAGCGACTATTCAAGGTCAAGCACCGGATAAAGGGTTGTATTTTCCGGAAACAATTCCCCAGGTTGAAAAAGAGTTGATTGAAAACATCGATAAATTCTCCAATGAAGAAATTGCTTTTCGTGTAATCAAACCTTATGTTGGAAATACCATAACGGATGAAAAACTTTTTCAAGTTGTAAGTGAAACGGTGAACTTTCCAATACCATTAGTAAAAGTAAATGAAAGCATTTCATCGCTTGAATTATTTCATGGCCCTACATTAGCTTTTAAAGATATTGGTGCAAGGTTCATGAGCAGATGTTTGGGGCATTTTGTTAAGGACGATTCAAGAACCGTTACAGTACTTGTAGCAACTTCCGGCGATACGGGTGGAGCTGTTGCCAACGGATTTTATGATGTGGAAGGAGTGGAGGTTGTTATTTTATATCCTTCCGGTAAAGTAAGTCCTGTACAGGAAAAACAACTTACTACGTTAGGTAAAAATATTAAAGCACTTGAAGTAGCAGGAACATTTGATGATTGCCAGCAAATGGTAAAACAAGCTTTTACTGATAAGGATATTAAGGATAAATTATTCCTTACATCTGCAAATTCTATTAACGTAGCAAGATGGCTGCCGCAACAGTTTTATTATTTCTTTGCGTATAAGCAATGGGCTTATAAAAACAATCCTCCGGTTATCTCAGTGCCAAGTGGCAACTTTGGAAATATCTGTGCTGGCATTTTGGCTATGCAGTCGGGCTTACCGGTGAAACATTTTATAGCAGCTTGCAATGCGAATGATATTGTAACCGGATATTTACAAACAGAACAACTCCAACCAAAACAAGCAATCGCTACTTTAAGCAATGCAATGGATGTAGGCAACCCAAGCAACTGCATTGAAATCCAAACTTTCTTCATATAGTATCAGCGATGCAGAAACCGTAGCAACAATTAAAGAAGTTTATCAAAAAGATAATTATGTGTTAGACCCACATGGCGCAGTTGGGTTTTTGGCGTTACAGCGTTATTTAAAAGAAAACGCAGGCCAAAAAGGAATAGTGCTTGAAACAGCACACCCGGTAAAGTTTCCGGATGCCGTGGAAAATTGTATTGGAAGATCAATTGAGATACCTGAGGCCGTTCAATCTATTATGAGCAAGGAAAAACAATCAATACAAATGAAAGCTGATTACCAGCAATTCAAAGAATATCTTATAAAATAAAAAGCAACCTTCTCTTTCCCTCTTTTTCTCCTTTATCTCTTAGCGTATATTTGCTTATTGGAACCTGTCTATGCAAAACATTGAACCTTTTTATAACTGGCGACACATTTATATAAGTGAGGAAGATGAACGTTCGCCTTTTAGTGGAAGAACCTATTCAGAATTTGAATTCTCCCAAACAGTATATAATTATTACATACATCCGCAATGGGATGATTTTGGCAGCCGTACATTATACCTCAAAGTATTGATTGCAGATTACGACGAAAAATATGCCGTCTTGGAAATGATCGGCGAATGGAATGATGCCATTGAGAACGACATCATGGAATTGAAAAGGGAGGTATTGGAGAAATTTATGTTAGAAGGCATTTATAAATTTATTTTGATTGGTGAGAATGTGCTCAACTTTCACAGTGATGGTAAAGATTATTATGAAGAGCTCTATGAAGAAGTAGCAGATGAGAACGGCTGGGTGGTTTGTTTAAACATGCCCGAACAAACACAATACGACTTTAAACATGCCCGGTTGAACCGGTATGTAGAGCTGATGGAATTAGATAATTGGAGAACTTATAAGCCTTATCATTTGTTTAAAAAGATTGATGGTGAATTAATGGCAAGGTTGGGTAATTAAATGTCATTGGCTTTACGATTATAATGTAAAACTTTTGTCAGTTTTTGGCGTTCGGGTAGTATTTTTGCCGAAACCTGATTTCTTCCCTTAAGATTGATATATATGAAATGGTCTGACGGGTTTGTTTTTGATAATTTTTTTAATTGTACATGCTGGTATCAATGCCTGTATATGGGCAAATGATGGAGGTAACATGTTTAATAAGGCCGCTCATTTTATGGGTAGTACGGTGGTAATCCGTATTGCAGAAATTGGTCTTTTTCTTGGTATTTTCCTTCACATCATCCAGGGCCTTATGCTGGAGTTTCAAAATCGCAGCAAAAGAAAGAAAGGTTATGCGGTGCCAATGGGTAACAAAGGTAGCAAATGGTATAGCCGCAGTATGGGTTTATTAGGAACTATTCTTTTATTGTTCTTCATATTGCATTGGTGGCATTTTTGGGTGCCTGCCCGTTTCATCGGCCATCCGGAATTAACCGAACTAGAAATTAACGGTGTGCACATGCACAATATGTACAACCTGATGCAATACACTTTCCAGGAACTGTGGGTAGTGATTGCATATGTTGTTGCTTGTATCTCGCTATGCTGGCATTTGATTCATGGGTTTCAAAGTGCATTCAGAACAGTAGGAGTGAGCAATGCAAAGTATAATAGCCTGATCCAAAATGTTGGAATTGGTTATTCAATCATTATTTCATTGGCTTTTGCTATGATGCCGGTGAGTATGTATTTGGGTTGGGTGTAATGAGAGTATGGGGTCGTTAGTCAGGAGTCTGGGGTAAAAGACCCGGAAGAAGTTTAATGTTGATCAATAGAATTACTACAGTACAAGAGTGCGACGCAACAGACGATGATCAGGGAACTGTAGGTGGTAACAAAAAAGGAATCATTCAAATCATTTATATCAAAGTAATCAGAGGTATATGTTGGATTCAAAAATTCCCGCAGGTAAGTTAGAAGAAAAATGGGTGGACTATAAAGGCCATTGCAAATTGGTGAACCCTGCCAATAAAAGAAAATTAGAGATCATTATCGTTGGTACTGGTTTGGCTGGTGCTTCTGCAGCAGCTGCATTGGGAGAACTGGGTTATAAAGTAAAAGCATTTTGTTTCCAGGATTCACCAAGAAGAGCTCACTCTATTGCTGCGCAAGGTGGTATTAATGCGGCTAAGAATTATCAGAATGATGGAGATTCTGTTTTTCGTTTGTTTTATGATACAGTGAAAGGCGGTGACTACCGTGCTAGAGAAGCGAATGTGCATCGCCTGGCAGAAGTGAGTGTAAATATTATTGATCAGTGTGTGGCGCAAGGTGTTCCCTTTGCAAGAGAATATGGTGGATTATTGAATAACCGATCCTTCGGTGGTACACAGGTAAAAAGAACTTTTTATGCAGCTGGTCAAACCGGTCAGCAATTATTAATAGGAGCTTACCAGGCATTAGAAAGACAAGTGGCATTGGGAAATGTAACCATGTATAGTCGCCATGAAATGTTGGATGTGGTAATGGTAGAAGGAAAGGCGAGAGGAATTATTGCCCGCAATTTGGTGAATGGTGAATTAGAAAGACATTTCGGTCATGCAGTATTATTGTGTACTGGTGGATATGGTAATGTATTTTATTTGTCTACCAACGCCATGGGAAGTAATGTAACGGCTGCATGGAAAGCACATAAAAAAGGAGCCACTTTTGCCAATCCTTGCTTTACACAAATTCACCCAACTTGTATTCCGGTAAGCGGCGACCATCAATCGAAATTGACATTGATGTCGGAGTCGTTACGTAACGATGGACGTATATGGGTACCCAAACAAAAAGGCGACAAACGAAAAGCAAATGATATCCCAGAAGAAGAAAGAGATTATTACTTAGAGAGAAGATATCCAGCGTTTGGAAACCTGGTGCCGAGAGACGTAGCATCAAGAGCAGCAAAAGAAAGATGTGATGCTGGTTATGGGGTTGGAACAACCGGGCAAGCTGTGTATTTAGATTTCAAGTTCAACCTGATCAATAAATACGGAAAAACGGAAGCCGGCAAATTGGGAATAGAGAATCCTGATATTGAAACATTGATGCGGTTGGGTAAAGAAGTAGTGAAAGAGGAGTACGGAAACCTGTTTGATATGTATGAAAAGATCACCGGTGAGAATCCATATGAAGTGCCAATGAGAATTTACCCGGCGGTACATTATACAATGGGTGGACTTTGGGTGGATTATGAATTGATGACGAATGTGAAAGGTTTGTATTGCCTGGGTGAAGCCAACTTTAGCGACCATGGTGCAAATCGTCTCGGTGCATCTGCATTGATGCAGGGATTGGCGGATGGATATTTTGTTATTCCTTATACTATTGGTAATTATTTGGCAGATGAAATTGCCACGAAGCCAATTCCATTGACACATGAAGCATTTGAACAGACGGAGAAAGCTGTAGCTGACAGAATTAATACGTTGATGAACATTAAGGGCAAGCAAACTGTTGAAAGTTTTCATAAGCGTCTTGGTAAGATCATGTGGGAGAAATGCGGTATGGCCCGTAATGCACAAGGATTACAAGAAGCGATCTCAGAGATACAAGCATTAAAGAAAGAATTCTGGAGTGATGTTCGTATTCCGGGAACGATTAATGAAATGAATCCTGAATTAGATAAAGCTGGCCGTGTGGCTGACTTTATTGAACTGGGAGAGTTGATGTGTAAAGATGCGCTGAACAGAAATGAAAGTTGCGGTGGCCACTTTAGAGAAGAAAGCCAGACTGCAGAAGGTGAAGCAGAAAGAAAAGATGATGAGTTTGCTTATGTAGCCGCCTGGGAATATGCAGGGGAGAGCAATTGGAATTTACATAAAGAACAATTGAATTTTGAAGTGGCGAAGCCAACACAGCGTTCTTATAAATAGAAAGTGAACGCAGATTATCATGATGGTTAAGATAAATGATGATAATCTGCTACAATCATAAAAATCATAATTATCAGCGTTCTAAAATTGGTTTATGGAGCATTACATGATGAATCTTACGTTGAAAGTCTGGAGACAAAAAAATACAAGTGATTCAGGAAGATTTGAAACCTACCCGGTAAAGAACATTTCTTCCGAAATGTCTTTCCTGGAAATGATCGACGTACTGAATGAAGAGTTGATCAGCGAAGGCAAAGACCCCATTGCATTCGACCATGATTGCCGGGAAGGTATTTGCGGAGCCTGTTCAATGTATATCAATGGCCGTCCGCACGGACCATGGCATGCCAACACAACTTGCCAGTTGCACATGAGAGCTTATAAGGATGGCGATACAGTTGTTATAGAGCCATGGAGAGCTAATTCATTTCCGGTAATTAAGGACTTGGTGGTAGACCGTTCTGCATTCGATCGTATCATTCAGGCTGGAGGATATATTTCAGTTAACACCGGTAATGCAGTAGATGCCAATGCAATAGCTATTAATAAAGATAATGCAGATGCGGCTTTTGCAGCAGCAGCTTGTATCGGCTGTGGTGCTTGTGTAGCGGCTTGTAAAAACTCATCGGCTTTGTTGTTTGTGTCGGCTAAAGTTTCTCATTTGGCATTGTTGCCTCAAGGAAATCCTGAAAGAAAAACAAGGGCTATGAATATGGTGGCTCAAATGGATAAAGAAGGTTTTGGTGCTTGCACCAACACCGGTGCTTGTGAAGCAGTTTGTCCCAAAGAAATTTCTATTGAGAACATTGCGAGACTGAACAGGGAGTATATGATGGCTGGTGCAGCCTCTGACAAATAATTTTTAATAAGATGTTTTGATAAGCCCTTTTAACGAAGGGCTTTTTTAATTCTAAAATGCCCAGCTTCCTTTTATCGCAATAGATAATAATGGATCATAACTATCCGGGTCTTTCATAAATTGAATAGCAGGAGTGATGGCAATTTTTTCATTGAGATAATATGCACCTGCAAGATTGACTCCCCAAAAAAAAGTAGTGTAGCCGCCTTCTAACCCCAATGCAGGGCCGGCGGTAAGATTTATATTTCCCTTTTTACATAGATTGTAAATAATGCCAGCATAGGTATGGAGATAAGTAAAGTTGTTGTATTGGTACGGAAATGAGCTAACAATTTCTTTGGCACCAAAATAATAATCGATGCCGCCATCAGCTATAAAACCAAAAGCTTTCGATGGTTTCTTATCCATCAAACCTAATCGGTTTTTGCTCCAGGTAAAATTTGCGCCAACACCAATGGGATGAGTTTTTGTAAATTCTCCGAAAGCGATATTTAAACCAGCGGAAATAGTTTTAGAATATCCGGTTGGAAGGACTTTGGTTTTATTGTTTTTTTCTTGCGCAAGTCCGGGTAATGACAGCAAAAGACAGCTTAAGGTGATAATTGAATATTTATTTTTTCGGATCAACAAAGTCCACATACAATGCATATTAAGGCTGATTTTGAATCAAATTTGAGTCTTTTTCCGTAATTAACACGATAGTATAACTTTAAGGCAATAAAAAGGGCAAATTTTACGATTTTTAGCTAAATGCACTGCTATTGAGTTGGTTAGGTAGAATATCCGTTATCTTTTTTCTGACATTCGTTTCCGTTCGAAGCAGTGCCCAGTTTCCTATCGCCGGCACCCCAACGCCAACATCAAACCTCCGGCAGAAAATAGTGAAACTTACCGCCGACAGTTTAGTATTGGATAGCATCAGCATCATCCCCAACAGTATTTCCATTGCCAATGTTTCTGCGGAAGATTATCGACTGGACTTTATAAAAGCAATTCTCTATTGGAAAAATAAACCAACAAAGGATAGCATCACAATTACCTATCGTGTATTTCCATTTCGACTTGATCCCGTAGCACAGCGAATGCGATTCGACAGTATCATGAATAATTTTTATGTGAAGCCCTACGAATTCAACAATGGACAAACCAATGCGCAACGGGGTGTGTTTGATTTTGGTACATTAAAAGCTGAAGGAAGTTTTGGGCGGCAGGTTGGATTTGGTAATAGCCAGGATGCTGTATTGAATTCCACCCTGAACCTACAGTTAAGTGGTATGCTGGGTGATAGCATTGAAATTCAAGCGGCCATTACGGATAATAATATTCCTATTCAGCCAGATGGAAATACACAGCAGCTAAATGAATTTGACCAGGTGTTCCTGCAATTCAAAAAAAGGAACTGGCAACTTAATTTGGGTGATATTGATATTCGCCAAAACCAAACTTATTTCTTGAATTTTTATAAGCGATTGCAAGGTGTTTCCTTTCAAACTACCAACCGGCTTTCTAAAGATGTAGTATCAAAAACATTGGTGAGTGGTTCTGTAGCCAAAGGAAAATTTACCCGCAATATCATTGATGCACTGGAAGGTAACCAGGGGCCTTATCGTTTGCGAGGAGCAAACAGCGAATTCTTTTTTATTGTACTAGCCAATACTGAACGGGTTTTTATTGATGGTGAATTATTGCAACGGGGGGAAGACCAGGATTATGTGATCAATTATAATTCAGCTGAAATAACTTTTACTCCAAAAAGGATGATCACAAAAGACAGTCGCATACAAGTGGAGTTTGAATATGCCGACCGGAATTTTTTAAATGCAAACCTCTATTTGTCGCAGGAGTTTGAAGTGAATAACAAGCTAAAAATTAGAATCGGTGCTTTTAATAACAGCGATGCAAAAAACTCATCCATCAACCAGGTATTAGATACAGAGCAGAAACAATTCTTGGCGAATCTTGGCGATAGTATTCAGCGGGCATTTTATCCGGCTGCTGTTGTTGATACATTTGCTGCAGGAAAAATATTGTATGAGAAAATTTATATCGGACTGGATTCCATCTATCAATATTCAACCGATCCTTTAACTGCGAAGTATAGTTTATCATTTGTAGAAGTAGGGCAGGGCAATGGAAATTATATTCCGGATTTTAATGGAGCAAATGGAAAAGTATATCGCTATGTGGCACCAATTGGTTTGGCAAGGCAGGGAAATTATGAACCCGTACAAATATTAGTTACACCAAAAAAGCAACAATTGATCAACCTGGGGGTTGATTACATTATCGATAAAAACACCTTACTAAAAACAGAAATTGCAACCAGCAGTACGGATGTAAATACTTTTTCAAAAATTGATGATGGGGATGACAGGGGATGGGCTGGTAAGTTTCAATTAAGTAATACCAAAATATTGCGGGCTGCAAAAAGCCTCCGGTTAAATACTGGTCTTGATTATGAATATGTGCAACGAAAATTTAGGCCACTGGAGCGATTGCGTACGGTGGAGTTCACAAGAGACTGGGGTTTGCCATTGCTTCCCATTCCAATTCCGGTGGATGAAAATATTATCCGGGCATCAGCAGGATTAAAGGACAAAAACAATCATGCTGTTTCTTACCAGTTTACTAATTACCGGAGAAGCGATAAATACAACGGTATTCAAAATGCAGTGTACCATACAGCTATTTTTAAAGGTTGGCAGTTCAATAACCAGTTTATAATTACCAATTTTAATTCGCTAAATGATAAAGGAACATTCCTGCGGCCTGCTATTGATTTGAGTAAACAACTGCGCCAACTAAAAAACTGGCGATTAGGTTTTCGCTATGCACTGGAACAAAATGCTGCACGGCATAAAGCAACGGATACATTGGTGCCATTAACTTTTGCGTTCGATAGTTATTCAGTGTATCTGAAGTCGGATGAAGCAAAGAAAAACAGGTACGGTATTACTTTCTTTAGTCGTGCCGATAAATACCCCGTTAAAAATCTATTTGTGAAAGGTGACCGGAGCCTTAATTTGAATTTGCAAACAGAATTGCTGGCAAATCCCAAGCGACAATTTTACCTGAATACAACTTTCCGGAGACTTAAAATTTTAGACAGCACGGTTTCAAAGCAAAAAGAAGACGAAACCATTTTAGGCAGGGCAGAATATGTAATGAATGAATGGAAAGGGTTATTGACCGGAAATATTTTATATGAAGTTGGAGCGGGGCAGGAGCAGCGCAGAGATTTTGCCTACCTGGAAGTACCTGCAGGTACCGGTCAATATGCCTGGATAGATTATAATAGTGACGGGGTGCAACAGTTGAATGAATTTGAACTGGCCGCATTTGTAGACCAGGCAAAATTCATCCGCATACTTACCCCAACAAATGACTTTATTAAAGCAAATTATACCGCCTTTAATTATAGTTTGAATATTAGTCCCCGTTCATTTTTAGGTGCGGCTGATCTAAAAGGCTTCAAAAAGTTTTTATCCAATTTGAATGTTATTACATCTCTGCAAACAAATAAAAAATCGATTGCAAAAGGAAGTTTTGAATTTAACCCGTTTAAGTATTCGGTTAATGATACCGCATTGATTACGTTGAATACAGTGTTATTAAATACTGTTTCATTTAACCGCTTTAGTAGTAAATGGGGAGTTGATCTGAGCAACCTACGTAATACAGGCAAATCGTTACTTACTTATGGTTACGAAAGCCGCAAATTGAATGACTGGTTGATAAAATGGCGCTGGAACATCAGCCGTAGTTTATTACTGAACATTAATGGCAAAAAAGGGGAGAACACATTATTGACGCCACAATTTGCCAATAGAAATTTTCAGCTTGATATTTACAGTGTAGAACCTTCGCTAACATTTATCCGGAAAACTGCATTCCGGCTGGTGAGTAGTTACAAATTTGATAGTAAAAAAAATAAGCCTTTATATGGTGGCGAAAAATCCACTTCCAATTCTATCAACATTGAATCAAAATATAACATCCTGCAAAGCAGTTCTGTTACCGGCAAGTTCACTTTTAATAATATAGATTATAAAGCTCCGGCAAATACCACGGTTAGTTATATAATGCTGGATGGATTGTTGCCGGGTAAAAACTATTTATGGTCATTAGGACTGAGCAAACGCCTACTCAATAATCTTGAGTTGAGTTTCTTATATGATGGAAGAAAAGCAGGTAGTGCTAAAACGGTGCATGTTGGACGAGCATCAATAACGGCGTTGTTTTAAAACCCCTATTCCCCAAAGGGGCCTTATACATTAAACCTGAAATGCATCACATCTCCATCCTTCACTATGTATTCTTTTCCTTCAATTCTTAATTTACCTACTTCACGACAAGCAGCTTCAGAACCGTATTGAATAAAATCATCGTAGCCTATTACTTCCGCTTTAATAAACCCTTTTTCAAAATCTGTATGAATTACGCTGGCAGCTTGTGGTGCTTTCCAGCCCTCATGTATTGTCCAGGCTCTTACTTCCTGCACTCCTGCGGTAAAGTAGGTATAGAGGTTTAGTAATTTATAGGCGGAGTGAATTAAACGGTCTAATGCAGGCTCTGTCATTTTATATTCTTCCATGAACAACTGTTTATCGTCTGCACTTTCCATTTCGGCTATCTGTGCTTCGATATTATTGTTCATGATGATCACTTCCGCTTTTTCATGTTTGATGGCTTCTTTCAATGCATCGGAAAATTTATTGCCGGTATGCATGGATGGTTCATCAACATTCGCCACATACAAAACGGGTTTGTCGGTTAACAAACACAAATCAGCAATGGCTAATTTTTCTTCTTTATCCAGATCCAATGCACGGATACTTTTTCCTTGCTCTAAATGTTCTTTACATCTTATCAGTGTTTGTAATTCCGCTTTGTATTTCGGGTCTAATTTTAATTGCTTTTCTGTTTTCTGTATTTTCTTTTCTACACTATCCAAATCTTTCAATTGCAGTTCGGTGTCAATAATTTCTTTATCACTTACCGGGTTGATGGCACCTTCTTCCCGCAATACATTTTCATCTTCAAAACAACGTATCACATGGATGATAGCATCCACTTCACGGATATTACCTAAGAATTTATTACCCAATCCTTCGCCTTTGCTGGCGCCACGAACTAAACCTGCAATATCAACGATCTCAATCTGGGTTGGAACGATACGATCGGGAATTACCAACTCCGCCAATTTATTTAAACGGGCATCGGGTACATCTACCAGGCCAACGTTTGGATCAATAGTGCAAAATCGATAATTGCTAGCTTGTGCTTTTGCACTGTTACTAACAGCATTAAAAAGGGTTGATTTTCCTACGTTGGGTAATCCCACAATTCCTGCTTGTAAAGCCATGATGAGTTTATAGTTTGTTGT
>LNFJ01000123.1 GCA_001464625.1 Bacteroidia bacterium Ga0077558
TTCATTAAGAACATATCTAACAATTCGTTATCCGACAAAGAGCTGGTGGCTCTTTACAAAGAATCGGGCGACATGGCTGTCCTGGGCGAACTGTACCAGCGGTACATGGAATTGGTGTATGGGGTATGCCTTAAATATTATAAAGAACCTGAAACAGCCAAAGACAGTGTGATGCTGATTTTTGAAGAATTGGTCACCAAATTGAAGAAGCATGAGGTGGATAATTTTCGGGGCTGGCTGCACCAGGTGGCTAAAAATCACTGCCTGATGCAATTGCGGACACCCAAAAACATGAAAACTGTGGAGTTTAAGACAGAGCTTGTGCAATCGGAAGAAAATGTGCATCTGAATGGTGTACTGGAAAAAGAAGAGAATTTCAATAAGTTAGAACACTGCCTCGGTACACTGTCCAACGAGCAACGAGATACTGTAAAACTCTTTTACCTGGAAGGAAAGTGTTACAACGAAATAGTGGAAATAACAGGATTGGAGTGGAACCAGGTGCGGAGTTTGATACAGAATGGAAGACGAAATTTGAAAATATGTATGGAAAAAACGGAGTCGGGAGTTGAGAGTCGATAGTCAGAAGTTGGAGTCTGACAGTTTCGGATTTCCTATTTTGATTTTTAATTGAAACATGAACTTTACTATGCCTTATGGCAAACAATAATAACATACCGCAATTTTCTGCCGTTGATATTGAAAAATATCATCAGGGAAAACTTTCTCCAAAAGAAAGACATGCCCTTGAAAAGGCAGCCTTAGATGATCCGTTTTTGGCGGATGCTTTGGAAGGTTATGCTGTATCAGGCGTTGATGCAGTTGCTGATATTGCTGATCTTAAAACAAGATTGGCGGAAAGAACAACTACGGCTAAAGTAATTCCATTGGGTACGGGTCGTCGGGACTCATTCCGAATGTTGCGTGCCGCAGCCGTAATTGTTTTCATTGCCGGTGCAGGATTATTGGTGTACCAATTTGGATTTAATAAAAAGAATAATAATATAGCACAGGCCAAAGAAACCAGTGCAGCAAAAGAAAAGCCTTCAGTTGCTGATACAAATGTTACCGCTCCCGCCACTGTTACAAATAATAATTCGATAACAACAGAGCCAACAGTCAATACACCCACTGTTGCTACCACTGATAAAGGAACAACTAATAAAATTGAAACAACTGTACCCGGTGAGGCTAAATCTGCACCAGCAAATACAAGTAATGATATAGCTCCTGTTGCTACAAACACTACTCCATCCATTGCCCCCCCTGCAAAAGCATTGGCTAAAGAGGATGCTATTGCCAGCGGGAAAATAGCAGAGGAAAAAGATGGCATTAAAGACGACGTAAAAAGACGTTCTGCAAGATCAGATGCGAAACAGGAAAAAGAAGTGCTTGCAAAAAAACAGCAGGAGGCTTATGAGCAGACTGATAAAGCGGTAACTACTAATCGCAATGCGGAATCGCAAAACAGATACCAACAGGCAAATATCTTTCGTGGCCGGGTAACAGATGCAGATAATAATGGTGTTCCTTTTGCTAATGTTACCAATGCACAGGATAATAATGCAGGTACCTATACCGATGCAAAAGGATTTTTCAACCTGACATCACCCGATACAATGCTAAATGTAGAAGTACGTTCAATTGGTTTTGAAAACAGCCAGGTGCAATTGCGCAATAGCGTACTTAATAACCAAGTGGTGCTGCAGGATGATAGAAGAAGTTTATCAGAAGTAGTTGTAAGTACGCAGAAACCCAATGCAGCGGCTCGTTCCAATACCAATAATATTAAAATGGAAGAACCAGAGCCAGCGGATGGTTGGGAAAAATATGACTCTTATCTTGCCAATAACTTAAAGGCTCCGGAAGATTTTAAACCTAAGCAATCAAACACCCCTTTAGGTGCCGTAGAAGTATCGTTTGAAGTGGACAAAAATGGCGAGCCTGCCAATTTCAAAATTGAAAAATCGCTTTGTACTACTTGTGATAAAGAAGCTATTCGCCTGATAAAAGAAGGACCAAAATGGAAACGTAAGGCGAAGAAAGGAAGGACTACCGTGAAGATTAATTTCTAAATACTTCTGAAGTACGAGCCTTCCAATTATAATTCCCTTTATTATCAAATAACCCTGCCTAAATAGAACTTGTCTATTTTTTATGCATCGTACTTCAAACTTCGTATTTCGTACCCGCTTCCCTACCTTTGCCTTCTCTAAAATTTAGCTTGTATGAAAAAGATATTTCTTTCTGCCGTTGCAATATGCGGCTTATTGATTGCTGAGGCGCAATTAAAAACGCCTGCTCCTAGTCCTGCACAAACTATTAAACAGGATTTTGGTATTTCTACTGTTGAGTTATCGTACTCCCGTCCTGCTATGAAAGGCAGAAAAATTTTCGGCGACCTGGTTCCATTTGGAAACGTATGGCGCACTGGTGCTAACCAGGCTACCGTGTTAACTTTTGGCGACGATGTAACGATTGGTGGCACAAAAATTAAAGCCGGTAAATATGGCTTACTTTCTATTCCTGAAAAAAATAACTGGACCCTGATCATTACTAAACAATTAGATGTAACAAGTCCTTCTGCTTACAAACAAGACCAGGATGTAGTTCGTACTGAAGTAAAAACGATCGGTATGGATGAAAGCATGGAAAATTTTACTATGCAGTTTGCCAATATTAAATCAAACAGTTGCGAATTACATATTATGTGGGATAAAACAGCTGTTATTTTACCAATAACTACAGATGTTGAAACAAAAGTAATGGCACAGATCGACCAGTTGATGAACAAAGACAATCGTCCTTACTTTAATGCAGCTATGTATTATATGGACAATGGCAAAGATCTGAACCAGGCGCTGTCATGGTTTGACAAAGCTGTAGAAGCACAGCCAACTGCATTCTGGATTCATCACCAAAGAGCTAATTGCTTAGCGAAATTGGGTAAAAAAGCAGAAGCAAAAACTGCTGCAGAAAAATCAAAAGAATTAGCAACAGCTGCTAAGAACAATGATTATGTAGAATTGAATAATAAGTTGTTGGCTGAATTGAAATAAAGCCCCTCTAAATCTCTCCTAAAGGGGAGACTTAGTACTCCGATATTTTAAAAAAGCTCCATTAGTTTGGAGCTTTTTTATGTTCGCTAATTAATGTGATTTTGTTACCGGCTGCATTACTGCTATCAACTTCCTTGTATCGCACACTTGTACTGCAGGAATTCTACTCTACATTTACAAACGCCCAAATAGTAATTCAGAATTTCTCCTGGTTCAACAAACTGTTTCTGAAATCAATAAACAAATTTAAAAATATGGGAGTCTAAAGCCCCTCTTTCGGAGAGCCTGTACCGTCCGAATGGCGGGAGGTTTGGGGAGGCCATATTGCATGCAGCAACAAACTAAAAAACAGCACAGCAAAAGCACCAATCGGGTTGAGCCATAGAAAGCCCATTTTCAAAACCCCAACTTTAGTAAGAATAAAAACCGTCAATACCAATAACTCCGCTAACACGGCTCCCCAAAAAACGACATGGCCACTTTTGATTTTCTTTATAAAAAAAGCCACTAAAAACACACCGAGTATAACACCATAAAATAAGGAGCCGAGTACATTTACCGCTTCAATCAAACTATTTCCAATATTGTAAGTGAACATGGCCACTACAATACAAAATATGCCCCAGGCCAGTGTGTACCATTTTGATAGCCGATACTCATGTTCGCCACTATCTATCTTATTGGTGAATCGCCGGTGAAAATCGATCATGGTACAAGATGCCAATGAATTAATGGCCGCAGCTATACTTCCCCATGAAGCAAGAAAAATAATAGCGACTAAAAGTCCAACCAACCCCACTGGCAAATTATCCACCACAAAACGAAGGAAGATATAATTGGTATCGTTACCATCCCCTCCTACTTCTTTACTATTGATCCAGCCTTTTACTTTTGTTCGAATCGCATTGGCTTCAGTTTGCAATGTTTTTAATTCAGCCAAAGATTGATCTTCCTTTATTTTATCATTACTATCGGATGCAGTTGTATAATTAATGACGGCTTGTTGTTTTTTAGCTGTAATAACATCATACTGCTGTTGTATGAGAACAAATGAATCTTTATATACGGCAGATTGTTCCAGTTTCTTTACCTGCACATCATTAAAGAAAAGAGGTGCTTTATTAAATTGGTAAAAGGTAAATACCAATGCGCCAATAAGCAGAATGGCAAATTGCATGGGCACTTTCACCAGGCCATTCATCAATAATCCCATGCGACTTTCCTTCAACGATTTTGCGGTGAGGTAACGGCCAACCTGCGATTGATCAGTTCCGAAATATGAAAGTGCCAAAAAGAATCCTCCTATCAATCCGCTCCATAAATTATATTGATCGCTCCAGTTAAAACGTCCGTTCTCAAAACCGGTAGTAATAACATTTAGCTTGCCCAGTTTACCGCTTACTTCCAAGGCATCTGTAAAGCTTACATCTTTCGGCAGCATATTCACCACCATGTAAGCCGCCAAAAACATTCCGGTAAAAATGATTATTAATTGCAACTGTTGTGTGTATGCAACCGCCCATAAATAGGTTAGTCCAGTAAATATCCCAGCCAAACAGTGATGACAAAATAATAGAAGGAGCAAAAACACTAATACCAGTTGATAGTCCTCGTTGCAGCAAAAACAAGAATGAAGTAAGTGTTCTTGTTTTGTTATCAAATCGGTTTTCTAAATATTCATACGCTGTATAAACTTTCAGTCGGCTGAAAATAGGAACGAAGAAAATACAGATCACCACCATAGCCAGCGGAATACCAAAATAGTATTGTACAAACCTCATTCCATCTGTGTAAGCCTGGCCGGGTGCAGAAAGAAAAGTAATAGCACTGGCCTGTGTACCCATGATGCTTAATAAAACCAATCCCCATGGCAAACTCCGGTTTGATAAAAAATAACCATCAAGATTACGGGAAGTACGGCTTTTGTATAAGCCATATGTAATAATAGCCAGCAGCGTTCCTATTAATACTATCCAATCGACCTGGCTCATGCAAATCGTTTGGTGAATAGATAAAATAATACAATAAGCAATAGCAGGAACAGAATCACAAATATGTACCAGCCGTTCCAGCTTTTAAAAAATGGTGCCTTATCGTTATCTGTTTCTGACATATTATCGGCGGGTTGTTCGCAACCAGCCAGTTAATACAATTATAATTCCGAGAACCAATCCTATTAGAATTCCAATTTTTACTTTTTTTATTAAAATACCGATCACTAACCCGATGACGATCGCAAAAATAAATGCCATCTCTCCTCTTCGTATGCTCGGCTTTCTTTCTGCTGCCATTAAAATCCTTTTTTCTTATTCAACGCAATAAT
>LNFJ01000124.1 GCA_001464625.1 Bacteroidia bacterium Ga0077558
CATCAGGTTTTATTTTATCAAACACATCATGCACCGCAAAAGGGTCTGTAAAATCCATGGAAACATATTTGAATTTTTCATTTGTCACAAAAGGCAATCTGCATTCCCCTTTCCCGGTTGCAATTACAGTATGTTCTTTCTCCAACAGTTGTGAAGTAAGATAATGGCCTAAAAAACCGTTGGCCCCTGTTATTAAAATTTTCATGCTCAAAAATAGGCAGAATAAAAAATCCTGCTTTACAATTAGTAAAACAGGATCTCAATTATTTAAACATTACTAAAATGCTTTTTTATCTGCTGGTTTTGCCGGTTCAAATTTTGGCGTCAATCCCATATTGTAAAAAGTAAAAGAGTAAATATCAGCAGCGGTTTCTAATCCCTTTTTGAGATTACTGGCACCGTGGCCTGAGTTCACATCTATTCTTATCAGTGTTGGATTTGCTCCCTTATAATGCTCTTGCAAAGTAGCCGCATACTTGAAAGAGTGTGCCGGCACTACCCTGTCATCATGATCGGCAGTTGTAATTATAGTAGCCGGGTAGTTTAAACCTGGTTTAATATTATGAATAGGAGAATAAGTGATCAGGTTTTTAAAATCGGCTTCGTTGTCACTGCTGCCGTATTCAGCCACCCAGTTCCAACCGATGGTGAATTTTTGAAAACGCAACATATCCATTACACCAACCTGTGGAATAGCAACTTTAAATAGATCCGGCTTTTGGTTAATAACTGCACCAACCAACAAACCGCCATTTGATCCGCCTTGTATCGCCAGATGGCTGCTTGATGTATATTTTTTATCCACCAAAAATTCTCCTGCAGCGATAAAATCGTCGAATACATTTTGCTTTTTATTGCGCATACCAGCTTCATGCCATTTTTCGCCGTACTCGCTGCCACCACGGATATTAGCAATGCAAAAAATTCCACCTTGCTCCAGCCAGGTAATTCTTGATGGAGAAAATGACGGGTTGCTGCTTATATTAAACCCACCATATGCATATAAGATGGTAGGATTCTTACCATTCTTCTCCGTCCCTTTTTTATAAGTAATAAACATAGGGATTTTAGTACCGTCTTTACTTGGATAAAATACTTGCTCCGTAACAAAATCTTCAGGATTAAACTTTACTTCTGGTTTCCTGAAAACAGTGCTTTTGCCTGTAGCTATATCGTATCGGTAAATAGTTGGTGGAAACGTAATGGAGGTAAAAGTGTAGAAAACAAATTTGTCATTTCTTTCACCACCGAAACCACTTGCTGTTCCTAATGCCGGCAATTCCACTTCTCTTTCTAACTTACCATTAAAATCATACACATACACTCGGCTTGTTACATCTTTGAGATATGTAATAAAAATCTTCCCGCCGGCTGTAGTTATAGAAGAAATATTTTCTGGTTTTTCATCAATAATTGTTTTCCAATTTCCCTTTTGAGGATTGGCCGGATCCATCAAAATCACTTTTTGATTTAATGCTCCGTCGTTGGTTGACATAATAAATTTGCCATTTACTTCATCAATAAAACTGTAGTCGTAATCCCCTGCTTCTTTTACAATTGGCTTAAATTTTTTATCTGCAGATTTGCTATCATAATACCACAACGCATTCCCGTCTTTTGCTTTTCCCCGGTCAGAAATATTTAGTAAAACAAATCTTTCGTTTTCATCGGTAAATACATTATGAAAACGCTGTGCATTAATTGGATCTTCATACACCAAAACATCTTTGTCTTGCGAAGTACCAACTTTATGATAATACACCTGGTGATTTTCATTTTTGGTAGACAGTTCTTTTCCCTTTTCAGGTGATGGATAGCGACTATAGAAAAAACCATCACCCTGCCATGATGCGCCGGATACTTTAACCCATTCCAATGAATCCGGCAAGTACTTCAACGTTTTCATATCCATTACATAATACGTTCGCCAGTCGCTGCCACCTTTTGTTTTACCGACTACTGCATACTTACCATCTTTTGATAAAGAGAAGGCACCAAGCCCGGTAGTTCCATCTGCGGAAAATTTGTTAGGGTCAAGTACCACCTCTGGTTTTCCATCCAATCCTTTTTGGCGATATAAAATACTTTGGTTCTGCAAACCGTCATTCTTTGAGAAATAGAAATATTCATGCTTTCTTGAAGGAGAAGAATATTTGGGATAATTATTGATCTCTTCTAACCGCTTAAGCCAATCTGCACGGTACGATATTTTATCGAGGTAACCGAAGGTTACTTTATTCTGCTCTGTAACCCATTGCTTTGTTTCTTCACTGCGATCATCTTCGAGCCAGCGATAAGGATCTGCTATTTTAGTACCATGATAATCTTCAACTACTTCTGTTTTTTTAGTGGTTGGATATTGCAATTGTGCTGTAACAACTACCGGCAATAAAAAAACAAAGGAATAAATCACCTTTTTCATAAATCAAATTTTAGTAGTACTAAAGATAAATGAATATGGCAGTAAAAAAATACCTCCTGTACAGGAGGTATTTAAAAAGGATAAAGGTAAAATTTATCACTTCATTACAGTAGGTGCACCTTCTGAAAGCCAGGTGGCAAATATTTCTGAAACCTTCCATTCCTTACCTGCATAATTTCTTGGCCTTGCAATCATATAATCAAAAAATTTTATTACATCTGTCTCCGCACATTCTGCCATTATATATAATGTTTTATGCCCTTTATAATCGCCTTTCTGAATTAATACATCCATCGATGGGTTTTCCTTAAGAAAATATTCACCTGTAAAACGGATATCACGGACTATCGAATCCATGACCTTCTTTTCATCATCCCTGCTCCATTTTAAAAAAGTAGTATAGCGGTCGTACAATGGCGTATCATATACATCCAACAATCGTATAAAATGTGCTGCGAGCTGTGGAATCCGTCCATTATATATTTTCGTCTTCTCCATAAAGGTGTACAACAAATCTCCTTTAGTTATAGTCTGACCACTGCTGTTATTACTAATGGCAAAATAATAGTAGTTGCCTTTTATAAGTTGGCATTTACCATATCCCTTTTGAATGGCTGTAGCCGAAGAGTTTTCATATACTCCATAGAGCAATCCGATCTGCTTGTCTTTTAGTTTTAAATTCTCCGGCATTTCAATTTGTACCAGTTTGGTACTGTCATTAAGGTCGATCATATAATCAGTTATAGGAAATGCCCGTAACAGTTTGTTCGTTGTATCGGTTTGTGCAAATGATAGCATACTTATCAAAAGCATCACAAAAAGCATAAATTGTTTCATAATAAAAATTTAATATCACAACATACGTTCGTATCCTGTTTTATTTTATCCGTGCAAAAGGGTATTCATGTTAAAGAAAATGGAAATGAGAAACTTATATTTGTAGGGTTGCATATTAACGCTTGATTGTGTCTAAAATACACACTCAGAATAAAATCATATTTTTGCCAGCTTAAAGAAGAAAATGGAAAAGAAAGTTACCCGGATTGGCGTTCTAACCTCAGGTGGAGATTCTCCGGGCATGAATGCCGCAATCAGAGCTGTTGTCAGAACAGGTCGTTATCATGGTTTGGAAGTTTATGGAATTATGAGAGGTTACCAGGGATTGATTGAAGATGATATTAATATCATGGATTCCCGTTCGGTTGCGAATATTATACAGCGTGGGGGCACCATTCTTAAAACTGCCCGTTGTAAGGAATTTTTTGAACCCGAAGGCCGTAAAAAAGCGTATGACAATCTTAAGAAAAGAGGTATTGATGGATTGGTAATTATTGGCGGAGATGGCTCATTTCGTGGGGCGGTAAAATTTAGCCAGGAGTTTGATATTCCTTGTATTGGAATTGCAGGTACAATTGATAAGGACATACAGGGCACCGATTTTACAATTGGATTTGACACCGCAGTAAATACAGCGGTAGAAGCCATTGACAAAATCAGGGATACTATGGATGCTCACGATAGAATTTTTATAATTGAAGTAATGGGCCGGGATGCAGGTTATATTGCATTACATAGCGGTATTGCAACAGGTGCAGAAAATATTCTTGTTCCGGAACGAAAAACAGATATGGATGATATTGTTGCATCCTTATTAGAAAAAGAAAGACGCAAAAAATTAGTAAACCTGATTGTAGTTGCAGAAGGTGATGATTTTGGGGGAGCCAATGAAGTTCAAAAAGTATTGAAAGAAAAACTACCGAAAGCGGAAATAAGAGTTTGCATATTAGGACATATACAAAGAGGTGGTTCACCAACTTGCATTGACAGATTAATAGCAAGTCGTATGGGCTACCATGCAGTAGAATGTTTGCTGGAAGGAAAGCATAATGTATTTGTTGGAATTCAGAATAATAAAATGCACTACTTACCCTTAGAAAGTGCAGTAAAGAATAAAGGCAAGATCAGTGAGGAATGGATGAAGATTGTAAAGATATTAGCTAGCTAAAAATAATTAACAGAATGGCGAAACACTCTAAAAAGTACTACCACGAACAAATGGACCAGGAAGCTGGTATAGAACATAAGACACACCGTACTAAAATTGTAGCCACCGTAGGCCCTGCTTGTGATACTTACGACAAATTGCTTGCTTTAGTAAAAGCAGGTGTAAATGTATTCCGCCTCAATTTTTCGCATGGTTCGCATGAAGACAAAGGAAAAATAATTGAACATATCCGTACAATTAATAAAACCGAACCCTTTAATATTGCCATACTAGGGGATTTACAAGGCCCAAAATTAAGAGTAGGTGAAATTGAAAATGGCACAATGGAAATTGTACCCGGCGATATTCTGACTTTTACCAACGAAAAAGTTGTTGGAACAAAAGAAAGGATTTATGTCTCTTACCCTAACCTGCATGAAGATGTAACAATAGGAAATACGATCCTTATAAATGATGGCAAATTAGAAGTAAAAGTAAAAGAGGTATTAAAGAATAAAGATGTGCGGGTAGAAGTCACCATGGGCGGAACATTATCTTCTAAAAAAGGTATTAACCTTCCTGATACAAAAATTTCTTTACCAGCTCTAACAGAAAAAGATATTATTGACCTGGAATATATAATAGATCAAAAATTAGATTGGGTTGCACTATCCTTTGTACGTAGTGTAAAAGACCTGGAAGATCTTCGCAGCCGACTAGAAAAAAGAGGCAGCAAAACAAAAATCATTTCCAAAATTGAAAAGCCAGAGGCGTTAGAAAATCTGCGTGACATTATAGTGGAATCTGACGCAGTAATGATTGCCCGTGGCGATTTGGGAGTTGAGCTTCCAGTAGAAAAAATTCCTTTATTGCAAAAGCAAATCATCCGTATGTGCCTCCACAGGGCAAAACCTGTAATTGTTGCTACACAGATGATGGAAAGTATGATTGAGCTGAACAAGCCTAACAGAAGTGAAATTACCGATGTCGCCAATGCAGTAATAGAAGGAGCTGATGCGGTAATGCTAAGTGCTGAAACTGCTGCTGGTAATCATCCCACCCTGGTAGTAGAAACGATGCGTAAGATCATTATTGAAGTAGAAAAATCTGGTTATAATTATAACAGAGAAGATGAACTGGTACCCCAACCTCACTCCCCTTCTTTTTTAAGTGATGCTATTTGCTACAATGCATGTAAATTGGCCAGGGATGTAAATGCCGACGCTTTGATTGGTATGACGCAAAGCGGTTATACCGGATTTGTACTAAGCAGCTATCGTCCGAAAGCTCCGTTATACATTTTTACCAAGGAACGTTCGCTGGTAAATCAATTGACATTGAGCTGGGGTGTAAGGGCATTTTATTATGATGAAGAAGAAAGCCTAGATGATATCATATTTGACCAGATAGATATTCTGAAACAAAGAAGATTTATCAATAGCGGTGATACTGTTATTAATACCGGAAGTACCCCAATAGATTTACACCTTCCAACTAATACAATAAAAATTACCACAATTGAGTAATTAAAAAAAGCCCGGTCAATTGACCGGGCTTTTTTTAATTATATCGTTTTTATTGATTACAATTTCTTTATCATCACATTTCTATACCATACTGTATTGCCATGGTCCTGTAATGCAATCTTACCTTCTTTATAAGTGCCGAAATCGGGCATCTTTACAAATTTGCTTCCCGCTACCATCTTTTTCCAGTTATCATCCCACATAGTAGTAGAAACAATGTTTTCACCGTTCAGATAAAAATCAAGTTTCCCATCTACACATTTAATTTCAGCAAGATTCCACTCCCCATATGGTTTAACGGTTTCCTTAGAGCTTGAAATTAAATCGTACAAATCGCCTGCACGGTGTTTAATAATCTTTGAATCCGCATGTCCGGCATTATCCAGTACCTGCATTTCCGGTGCTGTTTCCCAGGGCCATTTATATTTTGCAGTATCCTCATGAACATAAAACATGATACCACTGTTCCCATCTTTAGCAATTTTCCACTCCAACTTTAAGTGAAAATTTTTAAAGGATGAGTCCGTAACAATATCACCACCACCTTTTATTTGCCAATTTTCTCTCTCAGTAGTATCAAGATAAAAAGTTCCGTCTGCAACTTTCCAGGCCTTGCCAACTGAATCACCACCATATTTATGCCAGCCATTCATTGTTTTGCCGTCAAACAATAATTCCCAGCCATCTTTCTTTTGTTCTTCCGTTAAAATTTCCATGGCTTTCTCTTTAGGCTTTTCTTCCGTTGGTGCAGCATTATCGAAACAACTTGCTGCAAGAACTGAAACAGCTAATGCAGTTGCAATAAATTTTATCATCGACTATTTATTTTTTAAGTAATAAAATATATTTAACCATTGCTTCTGCATCTTCCTGTGATAGTCCGGTGTGAGGCGTCATATACACTTCTCCCCATACTCCTTTTCCACCGTTAATTATTTTTCCTGCAAGATGTGCAACTATTGTATCGCCTGCTGCTGCATACTTATTGGCAACATCCCTGTAGGATGGGCCCGTTACAGGTTCATCTACTTTATGGCAAGTAAGACAATCACTTCCACCAATAAGCTCTAACCCTTTTTGGTAATCAGGATTTTTTGACAAGTCTTCTACAGCAGTTTCCTTTTTATCTGTACTCTCAGTTTTTTTATCATCACTTCCGCCACAACTAATTAAAATTCCAATTACTGCAAATGAGATAAGTAATTTTTTCATATTTATTTTTTATTGGTAGCAATTTACAATTAAAAACAGTTTTAACCCAAACCCAAAATTTTTCTATTTGTTGCTGCATCTGGAGCTACAGAAGCAAAATCATCAAATGCTTTTTCTGTTACACGGATTATATGCTGCTGAATAAACTCGGCCCCTTCCCTGGCACCATCTTCAGGATGTTTGATACAGCACTCCCACTCCATTACCGCCCATCCCGTATAATCATACTGTGTTAGTTTGCTGAAAATAGTTTTAAAATCAACCTGTCCATCACCGGGGCTACGATAACGTCCTGCCCTGTTTGCCCAACTTTGATACCCGCCAAATGTACCTTGTTTACCCGTTGAATTAAACTCGGCATCCTTTACATGAAAGGCTTTTATTCTTTCATGATAAAAATCGATGTACTGGATATAATCTAATTGCTGCAATACAAAATGAGATGGTCGTAAGTCACCCCATCAAATAAATCTTCACCGGGATGTATCTCATAGCAAACATCTACCCCACACTCATCAAAATAATTTAAAATTGGCATCCATCTTTTTCCTAATTCTTTAAACCCTTCTTCCACCAATCCGGCTGGTCGTTGTGGCCATGGATGAAAGGTATGCCATAATAAGGAGCCGCTAAATGTAGCATGTGCATTTAAGCCCAGGTTTTCCGATGCCTTTGCACCATATTTTACCTGCTGCACCGCCCATTCTGTTCTGGCTTTTGGATTGCCTCGTAAGTTTTCCGGAGCAAATCCATCAAATAAAGTATCATATGCCGGGTGAACAGCTACTAACTGCCCCTGCAAATGAGTTGACAATTCTGAAATTTCCAGACCACAATCGTTCACTATTGCTTTTATCTCGTCTGCATATGTTTTACTCTCGGCGGCTTTTTGCAAATCGATACAGCGGCTATCCCATGTAGGTATTTGCACAGCTTTATAGCCTAACGCTTCTGCCCACAGGCAAATTGATTTCAGGTTGTTAAATGGTGCGGCATCGCCCATAAATTGGGCTAAGAATATGCCGGGGCCTTTTATTGTTGTCATTTAAAAGTTTAGATTAAATATAATAAGCATTGAATATTTTACACT
>LNFJ01000125.1 GCA_001464625.1 Bacteroidia bacterium Ga0077558
AAATCTTGCGGACTTTCAAAGTAGCCATCCGTAGATGAGTATTCAGAAGCGATATAAAATTGCTGACGATTTTTTTCTGTTGTTTTATTAAACAATTTCAACATGCCCATTACCCGTTGGGTATTAAATTGCCCTGCTTCTAATTTAATAATATTATTATCTATAAAATCTTTCGTAGAAAAATCTACATAGGCAGATGTAGCAAGATTTCCTTTGCCGGTAAAGTAAGGACCTTTATCAAAACCCACTTTTTCTACTGTTTCGGGAATAAGGAAGTGTAGATCAGCATAACCTTGCCCGTGAGCATGGCTTACCATATTTACTGGCATTCCATCAACTGTTATCGCAATATCAGTTCCATGATCAATATCAAAGCCCCGCAGAAATATTTGTTCTGCTTTACCACCTCCGGCATGCTGTGCTATAAAAAGACCGGGTACAATCCGGAGCACATCTTGTGATGTATTAACGGGCCTTAACCTAATATCAACTGCACCTATTGTAGTAAGACCACTAGATTTTTTACTATTCACTCTTACTTCAGAAAGATCAAGATTTGATTTGCGAAGATTTACATTGATTGAAGAAAGTAGATTTGGTTTTACTTCTACCGGAATTATCTCAGTTTTATAGCCGATATGTGATACTATTACTTCATACGAGCCTGGATTGACAGCAGGTATACTGAATTTTCCAAACATATCTGAGTTGTCTCCTTTATTACCGGCAAGGTTGATACTTGCACCATTTAAAGGTGTTCTTGAATCTGCATCTATAATTAAATAGGCTGAGAAATAGTTTGGTTGTCATGTTGGTTGAATTTAGCCTTTCCATTTACGCTGCAAAAGAAATAACAGTTTTATTAACCTGTATTAATTTTTGATGAGTGGCAGCTTATTATAATCTCAGCGGCCACCAATCCAGATTTAACAATTAGCCGTATTTGTTAAAGGAACTTAATATTTACGGGGCAAAATGTAGTATGCTTATTACAGAAGCTAACTACCACCCTTAATTAATCAATTATTTTATAAACAAAATTTTATTATGAAAAAGAAACTTCTTTTAGGTGGTTTAGTAGGTGTTGTGCTGGCCGGTGGAATTATCATGGCAGCCGACCATATTGACGCACCTGCAGTAACAGGACCGGGTAGTACCAGTCCGGGAAATGACATTACCGACATTTATGCTTTTCAAAGTCCTGCTGACAACAGCAAAATGGTATTAGTATTAAATACACAAGGGTTACTTTCACCAGGGGCAACATCAACAGCTACTTTCCCAAACAATGTGATGTATGAATTCAACATTGATAATACAGGTGATAATGTTGAGGACCTGGTAATTCAATGCCTGGTACAAAATGGCAAGATGAGAGTGTATGGCCCTGTAGCAGTGGGTACACCGGGTACAGTTAGTATGGTAAAGACAAGTGGTCCATTAACAGAGGTGGATGTAACAGCTTACTCTTCAACATCTGTAAACATCGGTGCTAACAGTAATGGAATAAGAGCATTTGCAGGCCCAAGAGATGATCCATTCTTTTTTGACCTGGTAAGATTTAGGGAGATCATAGCGGGAACACAAACTGGATTTCGTAACCCGGGTGCTGACACATTTGCTGGCACAAACGTTATGTCTATTGTAGTGGAAGTTCCAAAAACGTTGCTGGGTGCTGCTGCAACCATCAATGTATGGGGCGAAACAAAATCAAAATAACATTTTTAATTACTGATAAAATACACAACTTATGATACGGATAAATAAATTCACACTCTTGTCTCTTTTTGTAGCAGGAATAATGTTTACAGGCTGCGACAAAAATGATGACGAAGATAATTTTGATACCTCTGGTACGTTTACACAAAACGATCAGATGGCAAGGCCAGCTATTAATACAGTATTTGTTAATGCAGCAAGAAAGAATGAGTTCAATACAACTGTTCCTTCTGCCATGAACGGAGCATTTAATGCGCAGTTTCAAAGTGTGTTGACAGGCTTTGGCTATACACAAAATGCACTAGGACATGATAAGGCAACCTTTACAAGCATTTTAGTTACTGATGTGTTGAATGTAAAAATGAATGGAACCACTACATTTTTTGATGGTACCAACGTTTTAACTGGAAGAGCATTGGCAGATGATGTAATTGATGTTGAGCTATTGCTGATTTTTGGAGGACCTGCTGGAACAGCAAATCCAACCTTGACAAAGGATAATGTAAACACAAACGATAAGGCATTTTTACCTGCCTTTCCTTTCCTTGCAGCTCCTTTCTAATAAATTTTACAAACCGGGTAGCAACATGCTGCCCGGTATTTTTTTAAATATTACCGCTATGATCCGGAATTTAATTATACTCTGCATTTCAGTCCTTCTTTTTGCCTCTTGCAAAAGCAAGAAAACAATTGCCAGTAAGAAAGATTATAGTGGATATATGAAAGAGGGGCTTGTAACTGGCAAAGTAGAAACAATTAATACCGAAATAAATTTCTGGCAACAGAAGCTAGCGGCTGATACAGGCAGTTATGTTTACATGCTAGAGCTGGCGAGTAATTATTTTCGTTTATTCCGAACCAATGGAAATATTGACGCATTACAAAAAGGGGATGATCTTTTAAAACAAAGCTCCGCAAAACTTAATCATACAGACCCTGAAATACTGTACTCACTTTCTCAGAATGCGATCTCGCAACATCAATTTTTGCAAGCTGCATCATTTAGTGAAGATGCAGAAAATGCGAAGGGGGATAAATACACGATTCGCCTGTTGGAGTTTGATGCCAATATGGAACTCGGCAGATATAATGAAGCTTACACTAGTCTTGAAAGTTTAAAAGATAAATCTGCATTTGACTATCTTATCCGTAGAGCAAAATGGGAAGATCATAAAGGAAACCTGGATGGTGCCATCGTTCTGATGGAACAAGCTTTTGATAAAGTAAAAGATAAAAAGAAAAGTTTGTATTCATGGGCTCTTTCTAACCTGTCGGATATGTATGGACATGCAGGAAGAATTGAAGAAGCATATAATGGTTATTTATCTGTGTTAGAAAAAGATCCTTCCAATTTATATTGCCTGAAAGGAATTGCATGGATCGCTTATGCTCATGATAACAATACGGCTGAAGCCAAACGGATTCTTAAATATATATTGTCTCAAACAGATATGCCAGATCTGAAGTTGGTGTTGGCACAAATAGCAGAAACAGAAGGTAACGAAGAAGAAAAGAAAAGGCTGATAAATGAATTTGTAACTACGGTTACAAAACCCGGTTATGGCAATATGTATAATAAATACCTGCTTGAAATTTATACAGAAGAATTTAAAGACTACGACAAAGCTTTTGCTATTGCTGACAAAGAGTTGAAGAATCGCTTTACCCCGGAAACATGCGACTGGATGGCCTGGGTGTATTATAACAAAGGAGATATTGCAAAGGCAATGGAATTTTCAAAAAGTTATGTTCATAAACTAACTTTTGAGCCAGGTGCTACGATGCATACAGCTTTTATCTATGCCGCTAACGGCAAAAAGGAAGAAGCTAAAATGATGTTGCAAGAATGTTTGGAAAGCTCATTTGAGTTAGGCCCTGTGGCAACTAAACAAATTGAAGAAAAACTACAAACTCTTTAATTCATCATCAATACGTTCACACTGCGCTGTAGGATATTGAATGCAATTTCTGCCATCAGGTTTTCTTTATCCAATGTGGGGTTTACTTCTGTTATTTCAAAACAACAAACCTTCCTATTCTGCATAAACTTACTGATCAGATCTTCCGCTTCTCTTTCTTTCAATCCATTACCTACCGGTGTACCTGTTCCTTTTGATATAGAAGAGTCAAGGCTATCAACATCAAAAGATATGTAGATATCGGTGCAATCGCTTAAGTAGCGTAATACCGCTCTTACTACATTCTCCGCACCTTTACTTCTTACTTCTTTGGTCGTAATTACTTTCATGTCATGCTTCTCAATCAGGTATCGCTCTTCTTTTTCATAATCCCGCAGCGAAATAAATACGACATCTTCCGGTAAAACTTTAGGAGCAATCTTTCCGATATTTTTCAAATATTCCCATTGCTTACTTGTTTCATCGTCAATATCATGCACTGCACAATCTTCATTATTTTTATTGATAGAAATTGCCATTGGCATACCATGTATATTGCCGCTTGGTGTGGTATAAGGTGTATGCAGATCAGCATGTGCATCAATCCATATAACACCTAATTTACTTTTGGGCTTTGCCATTTTAATACCGGCAATCGTTGCTGCCGAAGTGCTATGATCGCCACTTAAAACAACGGGGAAGAAGTTGTTTTTCATGGAATCACAAACTGATTTTCCCAACCTTTCATATATAGCTGCAATACCTTTTATTCTTTTTGCATACGGCGATTCAATTGGTTCATACAGCAGTTTATTTTCTACCTGAATTTTTTCTGAAGGGAAGTGTATAAAGAAATTGCTCATAAAGTCCAGGGCAGCAATTTTTATAGCTTCAATGCCCAGGCTGGCGCCACGGGTACCGGCACCAATTTCTGAAGGCACTTCTATGATTTTGATATTTTTCATATAAACAATCGTTAAGTAAGCAACCCGGATTTATTCCGGTAAATAATTTGGCAGCTAAAAAAAGTGGAACGATCTGTAATTAATCAGGTATGTAAAAATTAGCGGGCAATGATTGCTCGGCAAATGAGTAGATGAGGCCTGATTTTTTTGATATATACTTCATAAAAGAAACGGGAACAAAGTTAGTTATTTGTTCCCGTGCCGTCAAGTAGTCAATTTTTATAGCTTTTCCTTACTCATGAAGGGCTAAAACAGGTATAGAGCTATGATAAGCCAGCTTTTTGGTGTGGCTTTTTATAAATAGTTTAGAGAGTAATGTTTGTCCTTTATGAATAACAATCAGCAGATCAATATTTTTATCGTGTGCAAACTGGTTGATGGCTTCATCCACATTATGCAGACCTAGAAAATAAAATTCAGGATTAAAGTCGCTGAACATTTCCTTTAACTTAGCTCTTTCTGCCTGGTATTCTTCTGTTATTGCTACATAATGTTCACTATCCACATTCAATATATGCAGGTTAGGTTGAAATGTTTTCAATATTTTTTTGATAGGAACTGATGGTGTTGAAGACTGTACATTTTTATAGTCTGATGTAAGCAAGACGTTTTTAACTTCCTGGTATTTAGCATCTGCCGGAACAATAAGTATAGGGCAAACTTTTTGATCAACCATTTTCAGGGTATTGCTACCTATAAAAGTTTGACCGATGGCAGAACGACCAGTAATACCCATAATAATCAAATCTGCTTGTTGATGACGGGCCAGTTTATCCAACTCTGTGATAAAGTCAGAACCTTCATCTGCAAGGCAAGTTGTTTTTACAATCCCCAGACCTGCTAATTCAACTTTTAGGTCTTCCAGTTTTTGAATAGCTTCAGCAGCAAGTGATGGTTTATCGTAAACATGATGAAGAATCATATTAGCACCGTAATGACCACTCAATAATTGTACGGCATAACGGGCTGCGTGAATTGATGTATCGGAAAAATCAACAGGAACAATGACTGTTTGCATAATTTAAATTTTCTTGGTTAGCCTATAAATGGTTAGTAAATGTACGAATTATACAGCAGTACAAAGTTGTATAATTCCTACTATTTATGAGCTTATTCATGTGCAGCTAATATCGGAATGTGGCTATGGTAGGCTAAACGTTTTGTATGTGTTGTTTTAAATAGGGATGTAGAGTTGCTCTGGTGTTTTGGCACTGTTATCAATACATCAATATTATAGTCTTTTACAAAATTGTCCATTGCTTCATAAAAGTCATTCATTGTAATAAAATAAAACTCGGTAGAAAATTCACCGAACATAGCCTCCAGTTTACTTTTCTCTGCCTCCATTTCTGCTGTCAATGAAACAAAGTGTTGTTTATTAACATTAACAATATGCAGCTTGGGATTAAAAATTTTCAATACAGAATTAATCAGCGGGGCAGGAGTGTGGGCTTCCACATTTTTAAAATCGGATGCAAAGGCTACATTGTTTATTCCTTTGTAAACAGCATCGGGAGGAATGATCATAACCGGGTATAAATTCTTATCAATCAATTTCAATGTATTGCTACCGAACATTGCCTGGCGAATAGCAGACTTACCGGTGATGCCCATCACAATCATGGTAGCCCGAATGGTATGAGCAAGACGGGTAATATTTTCAATCAGGTCGCCACCCATTTCATGCTCACATTCTACATTTTTAACTCCGGCTTTATAAAATTCTCTTTTAAGACTTTCCTGGTAATTATGACAAATATCCAGATCATCTTCTGATTCATAATTATTGTAAATGATCGCTATTGCATTCTCTTTGCCCGCAAGCATTTGAGCTGTAAAACGGGCAGCATTTAAGGATGTTTCAGAAAAGTCAATGGGAATAATGACTTTGTGCATAAAGCAGGTTCTTTAATGTATGAATTACTTGGGTTGGTTAACAGGGTTAAATTTACAGGATTTGAAAGAGAAAGTTTGAAAGTTTTCTCATCATATTCATGCTAATCGCTTTTTAGTTAGTAGCAACTGCAAACATTTTTGCTATTAACTCACTGTCATGTTTATACACATCATCCCTGAAATTTAATTGCCCTGTATCATCAACCCATGCAGTGTAATAAATAATAAATACAGGAACTGCTTCTTTTAATTTTACTCCTTTTTCTGTTGTTTGATTCATGGCAGACACAATTTTTTCAGTGGGCCATTGTGGATCATTTCTTAGCAACCATGAAAGCCCTTTTATCTTGCCCAAACAAACTTTTAGAAGGTGTATCATGGAAATACATATTAAAACTATTGGGGAAAATAAACTTCACTTTACCCAAAGCGTTACCGGGACCGGGTTTTTGCCGAATGCCAGCACCAACTCTTTCCATGTTTTTATTATCGAGGTAATTAGGATTTCTTGCTATTGCAGGCAGTATTTCACCTTTAATAATGCTTTGCGGTACATTCCAGTAAGGGCTAAAGTAAATCTGATTCAGGTCGCCATTGAACATCATTGTATTGTTGCCCACTTTGCCTACCACCACCACCATGTCAAATAATTTTTTACTACCATCATACACATGCAGCATAAACTCAGGAAGGTTTACAATGATAAGGTTGCCTTTAGGTTTTTGGGGCATCCACCTCATTCTGTCCATATTCAGTAATATTTCCATTAATCGCTGCCGGGCAGAAACATTCATGTCTTTTAAAATGCTGGCAGAAATAATTCCATCTTGTTTATACCCATGGCGTTGTTGAAATTTTTTTACAGCCATTTCCAATGTATCAGTAAAAACAGAACTGGTATCTGTACCAGGCATATCTAATGTTTGTTGTAGTCTTTTTTTAATAAGAGTTATGGCCGGGTCTGTGGCTCCAATTTTTATCGGGGCTTTTGCAGTTATTACCGGCCAGCCACCTGATTTGGCCAAAGTGTAGTATAGCTGTAATTCTTTTTTAAGACCACCGTACATTTCATTTACATCCTCATAATATTTTTCGTCTTT
>LNFJ01000126.1 GCA_001464625.1 Bacteroidia bacterium Ga0077558
GATTATATGAATGCTGAAAACCTGTTCAAGAGTTTCCTCGAAATATTTCCGAATAGTACAAAGGCAGAAGAAGTGGATTATATGCGGGCCTATTCATTCTATAAGCAATCTCCAAAACCTGAATTGGACCAAACAAATACGATTAAGGCAATGGGGATGATGCAGACTTTTATTAATACCCATCCGGGCTCCGCAAGGAATAAAGAAGCCAATGAGATAATTGATATAGCCAGGGCAAAGCTTGAAATTAAAGACTATCAGAGTGCAAAATTGTACTATGATATGGGTCAGTTCAGGGCTGCCGGAGTATCTTTTACAACATTATTGAATACTTATCCCGAATCTGTACGAGGCGATGAATATAAGCTGATGATAATTAAATCGTATTTCCAATATGCTGAGCTTAGTGTGGAAGAAAAAAAGATACAGCGTTTTGAGCAGGTAATAACAGAGTGTAATGAATTTACAGACCGTTTCCCGGATAGCAAGTTGAAAAAAGAGGCTGACGAATTTTTAAATTTATCGCAAACCAATATTAAAAAATTAAATAATGAGCAAGTTAAGACGCCAGCTTAGTGCCGGCATTACTAATAGCATTGAAACCCGTAACCTGGATGAGATTAAAGGTAAAACCGGTAATCTATATGAGTCTATTTCTATTGTTGGCAAAAGAGCTAACCAGATAAATATTTCTTTAAAAGAGGAATTGCATAATAAACTGGAAGAATTTGCAAGTCATACAGACAGCCTTGAAGAAATTCATGAGAACAAAGAGCAAATAGAAATTTCCCGTGCATACGAAAGAATGCCAAATCCTGCTTTATTAGCAACACAAGAGTTTTTGGATGAGAAGGTTTACTTCCGCAAAGGAGATGATGAGTTGTTTAGCTAATTCACTAAGTAAGAGAACTGCAGTAGTTAAAAATATAATAGCGGCCAGCGAAAACTGGTCGCTATTGCTTTTATAATGTATTTTTGAATAGCATGTTACAAGGTAAAAAAATAGTGTTGGGTATTACGGGTAGTATAGCTGCCTATAAGTCTATTTACCTTGTACGCTTATTAGTAAAGGCCGGTGCTGAAGTTAAAGTTGTTATTACTCCATCGGCTAAAGATTTTGTATCTCCACTTACACTTAGCACATTAAGCAAGAATCCCGTACTTATCGACCTGTTTGAGGGAGAAAGCTGGGCTAATCATGTAATGTTAGGTCGTTGGGCAGATTTAATGATTGTGGCACCACTTAGCTGTAATACATTGGCTAAAATGGCAAATGGACTATGTGATAATCTTTTGCTGGCCGTTTATCTTTCCGCTACTTGTCCTGTAGTAGTAGCACCAGCTATGGATGAAGATATGTGGCACCACCCCACTACCAAAAACAATTTGACAAAGCTGGGGTCTTTCGGAAACAAAATTATTCCGGTAGAAAAAGGCGATTTGGCAAGCGGCTTAATTGGAGACGGCAGAATGGCTGAGCCAGGGTCTATTCTTACCTTCTTAGCCGATAATTTTTTTTTGACATTTCCTATAGCAAAATCACTTCAGGGTAAAAAAGCTATAGTAACAGCAGGCCCAACATACGAACATTTAGATCCTGTTCGTTTTATAGGTAATCATTCATCAGGTAAAATGGGTGTTGCGATCGCAAAGGAATTAGAGCAACGTGGGGCAGAAGTGACATTAATTATGGGTCCAACGCAATTGCCATTAGCGGTAAATGGCATTATGTTAGTACAAGTAACGAGTGCTGAGGAAATGTACACAGCTTGTCAGAAAGTATTTGCCGATACAGACATAGCAATAATGGCGGCGGCTGTGGCAGACTACGCTCCGGCAGAAATATCGAATGAAAAAATAAAAAAGAAAGATGATAAGCTGATAGTAGAGTTAGTTAAAACAAAAGATATTCTAAAAAGTCTTGGTGAAGCAAAAAGAGCAGAACAGGTATTAATTGGCTTTGCTTTGGAGACAAATAATGAAAAGAGTTATGCAAAAGATAAACTGCTAAGGAAAAATGCAGACATGATTGTACTTAATTCACTAAAAGATAGCGGAGCAGGGTTTGGACACGATACGAACAAGATTACTATATTCGATAAGGGCGGAAAAGAATTTAATTTTGATACTAAATCAAAAGCAGCAGTAGCAAAAGATATTGTTGACACTATGATTAATCTTTATTATGCGTAAGAAAATTTCCATTATTGCAGTGTTTGTTTTTTCAACATTTGTTGTTGAAGCACAAGAGATACAGGCCCGGCTTACCGTAATGGCTGCGCAGGTAAGTACCACCGTTGACAAAAAAGTATTTCAAACTTTACAAACTGCACTCACCAATTTTGTAAATACCCGCCGATGGACATCAGATGCTTTTAAAGCAAACGAAAAAATTAAATGTAATTTTTTACTGAACATAGAACAGGATAAAGGCAATAACGTTTACAAGGGCCGATTAACGGTGCAGGCTGCCAGGCCAATTTATAATACTAACTATGATTCGCCCATTATTAACTTTATTGATGACAATGTTGTGTTTCGTTATGTGGAGTTTCAGCCGGTGGAGTTTAACGAAAACCGGATACAGGGTAATGATCCTTTAGTAGCCAATATCACAGCGATATTAGCTTATTATATAAACCTGATTCTTGGATTTGATTACGACTCTTTTTCACAAAATAGCGGGAATGTTTATTTTCAAAAAGCATGGAATATAGTAAATAATGCACCCGAGAACGGAGAGATTTCTGGTTGGAAATCTTTTGAGAGTCTGCGTAACCGCTATTGGCTGGCAGAAAATTTAAACAGTAACAGGTTTGCTTTAATACACAATGCCCTGTATGCATATTACCGTTCGGGCCTGGATGTTTTTTATGAGAACGAAGAGGCAGGCAGAACCGGGATTCTTAATTGCTTAAATTTTTTGAATACTATTAATGCAGAGAATCCCAATTCCATGATCATGCAGTTCTTCTTTCAAGGAAAGAGTAATGAACTGGTAAAAGTTTTTAGTAAAGCAAAAGCAGACCAAAAAGAAAGAGCCAGGGATATACTTACACGAATAGATATTACTAACGCAGCAGCTTATAACAGAGAGTTGAAATGAGACAGTGGGTATATTTATTTTTCTTTTGTTTACTAATTATAAGCTGTAATAATAAGGCAGCCAATAAGGATGTATTACCTTCTTCCCAAATGCAGGAAGTTTTAAGCGATTTAATGAAGGCCGATCAGTTTGTTACCTATTTTGTTGCCCAAAGCGATACGGGAATAGATAAAGATGTTGAAAGCATTAAACTCTACCAACAGATTTTTGATCTTCATGGTATTACCAAAGTACAGTTCGAAGAAAGCCTTTTTTATTATCAAACACATCCGGATCTGCTAAAAGTAATAATGGACTCCATCAGCAAGCAAGTTGTAAGGGAACCTGTTCAAACTACTCCTGCTATTGATACAACGTTGAAAAAAGATTCAATGCGGAGGGCTAAAGACTCCATTCCAATTTCCCGGGATTCATTAATTAATCGCCGGAAGAAAGTCTTCCTGAACAAAAACTGATCATAATAAGTCTGGTTCAGGTGTACTTTCTTAATTTTAGCCTTCAAATTACCTGGATGAATAAAGTTGTTACTACCGCAGAAAATGCCATCTCCGATATTCAGGATGGAGCAGTGCTGATGCTCGGAGGTTTTGGTTTATGCGGTATTCCTGAAAATTGCATTAGTGCCTTAGTAAAAAAAGGAGTAAAGAATCTTACTTGTATATCAAACAATGCAGGGGTAGATGATTTTGGCATCGGGTTGATGCTTCAGCAAAAGCAAGTAAAGAAAATGATTTCTTCCTATGTGGGAGAGAATGCCGAGTTTGAACGGCAGCTTCTTAGTGGCGAATTAGAAGTAGAATTGATACCACAGGGAACATTGGCGACAAGATGTATGGCAGCAGGCTATGGAATGCCGGCAATCTTTACTCCGGCAGGAGTAGGAACAGAAGTAGCAACAGGTAAAGAAACCCGGCAGTTCAATGGAAAGGAATATTTGCTGGAGCTTGCATTTGATGCAGATTTCGCCATTGTAAAAGCATGGAAAGGCGATACTGACGGCAATCTTATTTACAAAGCAACTGCAAGAAATTTTAATCCATTGATGGCCATGGCTGGTAAAATAACTATTGCTGAAGTAGAAGAATTAGTACCTGCCGGGCAACTTGATCCAAACGCAATTCATACTCCCGGTATTTATGTACACCGCATTTTCCAGGGAACTAATTATGAAAAAAGAATTGAGCAGCGAACAACCCAAAAGATAAGCCTTTAAGTAATACAACTATGGCATTAAGCAAAGAGCAAATAGCGCAACGTATAGCCCGGGAATTAAAGGATGGGTATTATGTGAACCTGGGAATTGGTATTCCCACATTGGTTGCCAACTATATTCCCAAAGGTGTTAATGTGGTATTGCAAAGTGAGAATGGGTTGCTGGGGATGGGGCCATTTCCGATAGATGGTTACGAAGATGCTGATCTTATTAATGCCGGTAAGCAAACTATAACAACCGTTGCAGGTTCTGCTTTTTTTGATTCCGCCATGAGTTTTGGAATGATAAGAGCCGGCAAAGTTGATCTAACAGTACTCGGTGCAATGGAAGTAAGCGAAACCGGAGATATAGCTAACTGGAAGATACCCGGTAAAATGGTTAAGGGAATGGGTGGTGCGATGGATTTAGTAGCCAGCGCCAAAAATATTATCGTTGCCATGATGCATAGCAATCCCAAAGGTGAGTCCAAGCTTTTACCCGCCTGTACGTTGCCGCTTACAGGAGTAAGATGCGTAAAGAAGATTGTAAGTGACCTGGCTGTATTGGATGTAACAACTGATGGGTTTAAATTACTTGAGAGAGCACCAGGTGTTTCTGTCGAAGAAATAAAATCAAAAACTGCGGGAAAGTTAATAATTGAAGGAGAAATTCCGGAAATGCATTTTTAATCTATCAGATTATTTTTGACAGCGAAGAAAACAAGACCTGCTGTATTCTTACTACCAAAGCGTTCCATCAACCTGTCTTTAATAGCTTCCACCGTACGGGGGCTGATCTCCATTTTCTGTGCAATTTCCTGGGCGGTAAATTCCATACAGATAAAACGAAGCACATCTTTTTCTTTATCGCTTAATGTAATCTCGCTATTGAGAGAAGGGATTACTTTTTGACGGGAGTGTGATTTTTTTAGCAGGATACGGTTTACAAAATTATTCAGGTAGTATCCTTTTTCATATACTTCCATAATGGCACGGCGTATTTCCTGCGGCTCTGCGTTTTTTAGTAGGTAGCCATTAGCACCATTCTCCATCAGGTGATAAACAAAACGTTCATCTTCATACATACTGAGGATGAGAACCTTTATATGTGGAAATTGTTTGCTGATTGCCTTGGTGGCTTCAATACCATCTTTACCAGGCATACGCAGATCCATTAACACCACATCAGGTTGAGATTCCGGTAAACCATTCAGTAGCTCTTCACCATTCTCTGCTTCAAATACAAATTTGATATTGGTAAAAGGTCGTAGCGAAAGAATGACTCCTTTACGAAAGATTTTGTGGTCGTCTGCAATGGCTACCTTTATTGTTCCCATTATTTTTTATAAGATATTCGATAAAATTAGCGATTTATCCGCTATTCACTGTCATTGATAAGGCTCGTCTTTCGGCATCTCAATTGTTACTTTATAGTAGGTTTGCGAGATATCTTTTTCAAAATTGATATTGCCTTGTACCAAACGTAAGCGGCTGCTGATATTCTTCAAGCCTAATCCAACATTACTCTTATTTAACTTATCAAAGTCGGACTGTACAATACCTCTGCCATCGTGGTGAATGCGCAGATAGAATTTATCAGCATGTACATTTTGGGTAAGATGAATAAAGCTGGCACTGCTGTGTTTCAATATATTGTTGATAAGCTCCTGTACAATTCTAAAAATAACCAGCTCCTTTTCACCCTTTAAGCGGTCCTTATATTCATGAAAACGGCTGCTGGCATTAATACTGCCGGAGCCACTTATTTTTTGGAACAAATCGTTTACGGCAGACTCTAATCCAAAATTCTTAAGGGTTGGCGGCATCAGGCTATGGCTGATGTTACGAACCAGTTGGATGGTATCATCAATTATCTGTCTGGCCTGGAATATTGATTGAAGCTGAGTGGCTTTATCCTGATTTACCAGGTTCTCATTGAGGTATAGTCTGGCGGTGGCTAACAGCGGTCCTGCATCATCGTGTAAGTCGGCAGCCAGTCGTTGCCTTTCTTCCTCCTGGAGCTTAATAGAGGCGTTTAAGAGGATCTTTTGTTGCTCCTGCTCCATCTGGTTAATCTTGTTTTGAAAACGCAATACCCGCCGCTGGTGGAGAATGATAAAAATAATGAGAGCAACAGTTAATAGCACCATACCCAATGTGCCTAAAAAAAGTACAAGGGAAACAGATGATTTGGCGGTGGCTTGTAAAAAAAACATAGTTAGTTAGAATCGTAATTTCAAATTAAATCCAAATGGGGTATAGGGGGTTGTTTTCCTTTTATTGATTTTGTAGGCATTCGAATTATTAAATAGGCAGTTATTGCAAAACAAATGTTCTTTATAGTTTCAAATACATATGTAAGAAACCAATAATCAATTATAGATTTTCTATCATATGCAGCTATTATATTAAAGAAGAAAGAGCAAGATAGGTAGATTAGTATACCTATAACTGCCCAGAACCAAGGGTCATTGTAAATATATTCGCTTTTTGGTTTCTGCAATTGTTCGAAAAAGAAGAAAACAATGTATGAAAAGATTAAGAGTGACTCTATACCGATTGGCAAAGAATCGATTGGCTTGAATTTAGCGGTATAAAAATATATAAGTTGAAAAACAATAAATAAGCCCGATAATAAAAAGATAATAGTTATTGCTCTTTTCGACGTAATAATTGCACCAATAAGCAAAGCAAAAGTTACATATTCAAGTGTGGTGTAAAGAGTTATGTATATGTGTCGGTAATGTGTCGAAAGAAAAGCGTCAAAAAACAATGCTGTAAAAAAAATGCAGCAATAGATAAACATAACAACAATGCCAATATCACCTTTAACTTTATTAAAGTGTAGCAGCATTATTACAATTGGTAATAGAAAAGAATAGTTGACTATATAAAAAAAAAGGTTTTCTATATGCTTGGATTTTTGGATCCAAATATAGAAAACCTTTTTTAAAAGAGATAATCATTATCCCCAATGAGAATAATCAATACTTATTCCCACCAAACTAAATCCTCAGTTGAATTTCCGAGGGTTCTTGAGATTTTTTTCATAACAGTAACATTTTTAAGCCTTTCAAATTCAAATTTGAACCATAAAAATTGCCATTTAGACCGGGGATTACAATCGGTTTCAAAACAAGTAGTAACTCTTAAAAGTCTCTATAAGTCAATACCAATAAGGGTTTTAACGATTTTAAATAGAAAACATACTTGCTGAAAATTAGTATATTAACCTAATAAAATTCGTATTTTTACGGTCGTAAAAATAGTAAGTTTACCCGGATATTTTACGATTTAAGTGGAGTTATCAACAGCTGTGGAAAAGAATGAGGAGAAATGATTGAAAGTTAATTGAAGCTAAAACTTAAAACTAATTTTCATTGTTTTAAAAGAAAAGAAGTTGACTGACATTGGATTTGGCGCATGGCATTCAAAGGATTTGGAATTACATTCTGGACGGTTTCTAAGGACATTGGACGATTTGAGGGGCCCATCTTCCGCCAATCAACTTATACCAAAAGTATATGCACAAATGAATGTGTACAAGAGCAAAACTCCGGCTTTTTTTTTTTCGGCAATTACTGTGCCTTTAGTAATCTTCCTTTGATTAAATGAAAATATACTTGTGCAACGCTGAAAATTTACGATAAGGCATATTTTATGGGTGAACAAGGATTTTAAAAAATGATTTATTAGATTCCTTATTATTCTATCTTTTACAGTCAGAAAATGAAGAACAGAATAATACTAAAAAAAGAGTAGTTTTACGCAATACGATATCCATCAAATTAACTGCTAAAAACCCAACGATTCATGTCCCAAATAATTAAGGTAGCCATTGCAGATGATCATAAAATTTTCCGGGATGGCATCCGGATGGCTTTAAAAGATAAGGAATACCTGAAAATTTTATGGGAAGCCGAAGATGGGAAAGACCTTCAGCACAAGCTTCAGCTAAAAATGCCGGATGTAATTTTAATGGACATCCGTATGCCGGAAGTAGATGGTATCAATGCCATTAGCCTTATCCGTAAAGAATACGAAGCATTAAAAATCATCGTACTTACGATGTATGATGACCAGGAGATGATTACCAAGATGATGGAGATGGGAGCCAATGCCTATCTTACTAAAACAACAGATCCTGAAGAAATATACCAGGCCATTCTTACCTGTATGAATGATGATTTCTATTTCAATGAACTGGTTAATAAAGCAGTACTACTTAAACTACAGCATAAAAAAACGGTACGTCAATTTTATCCTAACCCGGTAAAGCTTTCTGAAAAGGAAATAAAAATTTTGAAATTAATTGCAGAAGACAAAACAACCGAAGAGATTTCAAAAGAAGTTTTTTTAAGTCCCCGTACTATTGAAACGATTCGCCAGAATATGAAGCAAAAAGTAGGAGCCAAAACAATTGCGGGTCTGGTAATGTATGCTATGCGTAATAAATTGCTGGAATAACCTCACCCCAACCCTCTCCCTTACGGAGAGGGAGTTGAAAGACTCCGATTGATTTATAAATCTATCAAATTGCTTACATGTCAAATATCAACGATAGTTTTTTTGATGGTTATTATAAGCAAATCTGGAAAACCATTATTCCGGAAGAGCTGACCGTAAAAGAAGTTGATTTTATACTTTCTTATTTTAGTCTTCAACAAGGTAGCAAGGTGCTGGACCTGATGTGTGGCTATGGCCGCCATTCAATTGCATTGGCAAAAAAAGGATTGACTGTAACGGCAGTTGATAACCTGGGGGATTATATAGATGAAATACAACAAACTGCACAAAGCGAAAACTTACCATTAACGGCTGTAAAAGCTGATATCGGTAGTTATCAATCAGGGGATGTTTTTGATCTGGCAATTTGCATGGGCAATAGTTTACAGTTTTTTGATGAAACTGGAGTTGCAGAAATCCTCACTAACACTGCGGCTCAATTAGCCAAAGGAGGAAAACTATTGATAAATAGCTGGTCGGTAGCCGAAATTGCAATAAAGAACTTCCAGAGTAAATCCTGGAATCAAATTGGCGAGTTGAAATTTCTTACGAGTAGTGAGTATCATTTTCAACCTACACGAATAGAAGTTGTAAGTACCATTATTGCACCCGATGGCAGCATAGAAGAAAAAAAGGCCATTGATTATATTTATTCTATTAATGAAATGGAAGCCATGTTGAAAAAGGCTGGCTTTCAATTGCAAGAAATGTATAGTATTCCAGGCAGAAAGAAGTTTACACCCGGAGAGCCGAGAATTTATATGATAGCTGAGAAACTGTAGCACTTATCAATCAAGATTATTGAAATCTTGTATCACAATCTCCACTGATAAATAAGTAACAGGCAAAAAATAAACCCCGGCGTTATGAGGACCGGGGTTAAACGTTACTGTTATGAAAAGAAAAAAATTGTTAAGCGTTGCGCTTCATAAGGACAGGGTTCAATAGTTTTTGGTTTTTCTCTTCATCAGGTATTGGATTTAAAAAACGGGACTTCAAATTAAAAGTGAAAGTTGATTGTCGTTGAACTGTTCCCGGTTTTATCGGGTTGATCTTTCAAAGGAATTGGAAATAATTTTTCTGGACGGTTGTTATGGACATTGGATGTAACAATTCTGCCGTGTCAATCAACTTTCGATACAAAAGTATATCCACATCCAATTGTTAACAAGAGGATAACTGCCCTATTTAAAGTACATGGTATTTACGTATATACTCGTAAGTTTTCATAAAGAGATTCGTAAAGTTTCGTTTTCAGTATTATTACTGTAGTTTCCACACAGCCGAAATCAAGTACTTTCCCTATGGTATATGTTGCAGGAATATTTCATCTTGCACTCAGAACAAATACTGAATCCAATTTTATTTTACCAATAATCCAAGTAATGAAAAACTCAGACAACAACGCAGTTATTAAGGTGGCTATTGCCGATGATCATGCACTCTTTCGCACCGGCATTAAAACAGCACTACAAGCCCGTAAAGACATTCAGATGGTTGCAGAAGCTGAAAATGGTATGCAGTTACTGAATTTGCTGCGCCACATTCAGCCTGATGTTATATTATTAGACATCCAGATGCCTATTATGGATGGATTAACTGCACTTCCTGAAATCAAAAAATTATATCCGAATGTAAAAGTGATTATGCTTTCATTCTTAAATGATCATTCGGTTATTTCTAAAATGATGGAAATTGGTGCCAACTCTTATATCACAAAGGAGTCTGGTGCTGAGTTGATCTACGAAGCTATTAAAGGTGTTTACGAAAACGATTTCCATTTCAACGAACTTACTAATAAAGCACTATTGAGTGGTTTGCGAACAAAACGTACCAGCGAATCATCTATGCCGCAGGATGTGCAGTTAACCGATAAGGAAATTACCATACTCAAATTGATGTGTGATGAGAAAAGCACCAAGGAGATAGCCGATATGGTTGACCTTAGCCCACGTACAGTAGAAGCTATCCGGGATAAACTGAAAACAAAAACTGGTACCAAGTCAATGGCCGGTTTAGTGATGTATGCTGTAAAAGCCGGATTGGTAGAGCAAGCATAATATTTTCTCATGGCAAGTATATTAAGCCATTCCGTACTTACGGGATGGCTTTTTTATTTTACTTTGCTTGTATGAATCATATAAATTTCAATGGAAAGATTTTAAATGCGGATGAACCAGTGCTATTGGCTTCTAACCGGGGCTACCGTTATGGTGATGGGCTATTTGAAACCATGAAAGTAATACAAGGAAAAATTCAACTGGCATCTTTTCATTTTGAACGATTGTTTTCGGGTATCTCTCTTTTGGATTTTTTGATTCCCAAATTAGTATCTCAAAAAAAACTGGAACAGGATATTCTCCATTTGTGTGAAGTAAATAAATGTACCGCACTTGCCCGGGTAAGGCTCTCCATTTTTCGTGGCAATGGCGGTTTGTATGATGAAGATAAAATGGCGCAATATGTTATTGAAAGCTGGCCGTTAAGTGAATCAGTAAACAAACTGAATGAAAATGGATTAGTAATTGATATTTATCCGGATGCAAAAAAGAGCTGTGATAAATTTTCCAATGTAAAGTCGGCCAATTTTCTTCCCTATTCTCTTGCTGCTAATTATGCTAAAAAAAATAAGCTTAACGATTGCCTGGTATTAAATACATCGGGTGCTATTGCTGATGCTACTATCGCCAATATATTTATAGTAAAAGATGGTATTGTTTTCACTCCCGGTTTAGACCAGGGTTGTATAAACGGTGTAATGAGAAGACAGCTAATATCTGCCATGCAAGAAGCAGGGGAGCAAATTAAAGAAGGGGTTGTTTCTGTAAACGATGTATTGGAAGCAGATGAGATTTTTTTGAGCAATGCCATCAATGGAATCCGCTGGGTTCGGCAGTGTGGAAATAGTGTATATGGAAATGTAAAAGCTATTGGAATTCATAACCGCTTCATACAAACAATTAGCTGATTGATCTGTTATATCTGAAAATGAAGCAATCCCTCAATATATTTTGGTTTCGAAGAGATCTGCGATTACAAGATAATGCAGGATTGTACCATGCATTGAAAGATGGAAAGCCAGTACTTCCCATTTTTATTTTCGATAGAAATATATTGGATGAGTTAGAGGATAAAACTGACCGCAGGGTAGAATATATTCATCTTGCTTTACAGGATATACAAAAGCAGTTAGTAAAAATTGGTTCTTCATTGGATGTTCGCTATGGCACTCCTCTTGAAGTTTATAAACATTTGCTTAGTGAGTATACAATAGAAAAGGTTTTTACTAATCATGATTACGAGCCTTATGCAAAGCAAAGAGATGGTGAAATTGAAAAAATGCTGAATGAGAAGAGAGCTAAGTTCCATACGTATAAAGACCAGGTGATCTTAGAGAAAGATGAAGTGCTAAAAGATGATGGTAAGCCCTACACCATTTTCACTCCTTATTCAAGAAAATGGAAATCGATTCTAACGGAGTTTCATCTGAAAGCATATCCCAATAAAAAGTATTTCAAAAATTTTTATAAACAATCGGAAAGAAAATTGATCTCTTTGGAGGAAATGGGTTTTGCCGCTTCCGGTCAATCGTTTCCGGAAAAGGAATGGAAAGGACAAATTATCAGAAACTATAAAGAGCAAAGAGATATTCCTTCCATTCAAGGAACATCAAGATTAAGTGTTCATCTTCGGTTCGGAACCATCAGCATTAGAGAATTAGCTGATGAGGCCGGTGGATTGAATGATACTTTTTTAAATGAATTGATTTGGCGGGATTTTTATCATATGATACTCTGGCATTTTCCCCGTGTAGTGGGTAATGCTTTTAAACCCGAGTATGATAAAATAAAATGGCGGAATAATGAAAAGGAATTTGATGCCTGGTGCAATGGGCAAACTGGTTATCCGATTGTAGATGCAGGAATGAGAGAATTGAATAAGACCGGGTTTATGCACAACCGGGTAAGAATGATCGTAGCCTCTTTTCTTACCAAACATTTATTAATAGATTGGAGATGGGGCGAAGCCTACTTCGCCAAAAAATTATTAGACTTTGATTTGGCAGCTAATAATGGTGGCTGGCAATGGGCAGCCGGTAGTGGTTGTGATGCGGCTCCCTATTTCAGGGTATTTAATCCTTACCTGCAAACTCAGAAATTTGACCCTGATCTAAAATACATCCGAAAATGGGTGCCTGAGTTTGAGGAGTTCTCTTATCCTAAACCAATGGTGGTGCATGAAGAGGCAAGAAAAAGATGTTTGGAAACCTATGCTGTAGCATTAAAGAAATAAAACATCCTCGTCATCGGCTTCTTCCTGGTTATTGATTTCCAAAAAGACTTCGTGTAGGTTTTCAATTGCTTCTCTGCCTTCATCTCCAAGGTCGAGTGAATAATTGTTTACATACAGATCAATGTGTTGGCGCATCACATCTTCACTCATTTCTTGCGAATGCTGTTTTACATAGTCAGCAATTACCGGATAATTGGCAAAGGCATACTCAATACTTTTGCGGATGAGTTCATTTATTTTTAGTGCAGCTGATCTTTTTATTGATTGATTGATGGCAATGCCACCCAAAGGAATCGGTAATTCCATTTTTTCTTCCCAATATTCACCAAGGTCTTTTACTTTATACAGTCCTTTTTGCTGATAGGTAAAGCGGTTTTCATGAATGATAACTCCAAAGTCAACTTCTTTATTTATCAATGCAGTCTCAATGGCAGAAAAAAGCATGAACTGTTTGTCAATAGCATTTGGATAGGCAAAAGTAAAAAGGAGATTGGCAGTAGTATGGATGCCGGGAAGTGCAATAGATCCCTGGTTAATATCGTCCTCGCTAATTTCTTGTGTGGAATCTGTAATTAATATTGGACCAACGCCTTTTCCCAATGCACTTCCAGCATTAAGTAACGTATAGTTGGTTAATGATCTGAAAAATGCGGGAAAGCTAAGTTTCGTAATATCCAGTTTGCCTTCTAATGCCCATTGATTAAGGGTTTCAACATCGGCCAGTACTGCTTCAAATTCAAAGCCTTCTGTATCAATTTTTTTATTGACCAATGCATCAAAAATAAAAGTATCGTTAGGGCAAGGAGAGAAGCCAAGGGTGAGTGTCAAGTTAAATAGTTAATTGTGTTATTAGTTAATTTGGGTTCTATCAAAGTGTGTCTGTAACAATTTTTATTAACTCTTTGTTCAGATTAATTATTGATTCTTTCATGTTCCAGTTCTTCTTATTTCTTTCAGCTATATAGTTAGATACACTTCTTATTTGTACAAAAGGAATTTTTTCCATCAAACACACATAATGTAAAGCAGCACCTTCCATAGATTCTACAGTCGGACCAAAAGTTTCGTTGTAAAATTTTACTTTTTGTTTTGAAGTAGTTATCTCGTTAACGGAAATACCGTTTACTTTTTTCAACTTTATTTTTTTCAGTATTTCGCTTTTGTTCACTAACCATCCCTTTGAAAAAGGATATTGATTTTGCGGAACCAGTTTCAGATCAAACATCGTTTTCAACTTATCCAGTTCAATCACACTCTGGTCGGCAATGGCTTCTTTTTTTATTGCAAGCACCGAGCCAAGTGGTACAGAATTGTCAAAACAACCACCTACACCAGCCTGTATTACCAAATCGGGGCGTTTAATATTGAGTTGTTTTGTTAGTGAGTAGGTAGTAGCTGTAAGCCCAATACCGGTAATCAGGATATCGATATTGGCAGGCAAATTCTTGCTAATCCTGTATTGGTCCAAAAAAGGCGAAATTTCCAATACTGTTGCAGCAACTACTAATACATTCATTTTCCTGTTTCTTCTTGATTATAAAAAGCAAATGTATGCCTGTATTTGCACCTGCCCCATGATAATATTGGCAGCAGCAAAAGTTTTTTACACAGGAAGAACTATAAACTTCAAACTCAAAACCATGAACTTTTCTCTTACCTTTGCGCCTCACAATTTCCTACGCCCAATGCTGCAGGAAAATAAAAAAGTAAAGCATGGTTTACTTAACCAGATCTGAACATTTTAATGCTGCACATAAGCTCTACAACCCGGCCTGGAGCTACGAAAAGAACGAAGAAGTTTTTGGCAAATGTGCCAATGAAAACTGGCACGGTCACAATTACGAATTATTGGTAACTGTTAAAGGACAGCCTAGTCCTGATACAGGGTTCGTATTTGACGTAAAAAGACTGAGTGATATCATTAAAGAGCATGTTGTGGAAAAAATCGACCACCGAAACCTGAATGTTGATGTTGAGTTTATGAAAGGACAAATGTGTAGTACCGAAAACCTGGCTATTGCCATCTGGAAAGAATTGATACCGCATTTACCCCAGGGAGTTCTATTGCATTGTATAAAACTGTATGAAACACCCCGCATCTACGTGGAGTACTTTGGGGAATAGGTTTGTTTCTGGTCAACCTTTTGTTGCTTTTCCGGTTATTATTATTTCTTTTAAGTAATTTAATTGAATGAGTAAAAAAGTAGCAGTTTTCAGGAGAGAACATTTTAATGCAGCTCATCGCCTGTTTAATGCTGCATGGGATGATGCTACCAATGAAAAAGTATTTGGCAAATGTGCCTTACCAAATTATCATGGTCATAATTATGAGTTGGAAGTAAAAGTGGTGGGCAAGCCCAATAAGGATACCGGGTATGTAATGGATATGAAAGAGCTGGGTGATTTGATCAAGCGGGAAATCCATTCAAGGTTTGATCATAAAAATCTAAATCTTGATACAAAAGAATTTAAAAATGTAAATCCAACAGCTGAAAATATTGTTGTTGTCATTTATCAATTACTGCGGCCACATATTGATAAAAAATTGGAGATGCAGGT
>LNFJ01000127.1 GCA_001464625.1 Bacteroidia bacterium Ga0077558
TTTTCATACCACTCCTTTTGTGTGCCGGGGCGGATGAAGAATTGCATTTCCATTTGTTCAAACTCTCTCATGCGGAAAATAAATTGTCTTGCAACAATCTCATTTCGGAATGCCTTACCTATTTGTGCAATTCCAAACGGAATTTTCATTCGTCCGGTTTTTTGCACATTTAAAAAATTTACAAAAATTCCTTGTGCTGTTTCTGGACGCAGATAAACTTTATTGTCTTCATCATCACTTGAAACAGTTGAACCAAATTCTGTAGAGAACATCAGGTTGAACTGGCGAATATCTGTCCAGTTACAAGTATCGCTAACAGCACATTTAATTTTATTTGTTTCAATTAATGATTTCAATCCTGCAAAATCATCTTTCGCCAAAAGCGAATCCATCTGACCTAATAAATTATCAGCTTCATTATTTTCCTTTTCACCTTTGGCTCTTAACTCTTCTGCAAAGCCTTCAATAAGATGATCGACTCTATATCTTTTCTTGCTGTCTTTATTATCGATCATTGGGTCGTTGAAATTATCAACGTGGCCGCTTGCCTTCCAGGTAGTAGGATGCATAAAAATGGCTGCGTCAATACCTACAATATTGTCGTGCAGCTGTGTCATACTTTTCCACCAATAGTCTTTGATGTTCTTTTTTAACTCACTACCCATTTGGCCGTAGTCGTACACCGCCTGAAGGCCATCATAAATTTCGCTGCTGGGAAAAATAAAACCGTACTCTTTACAATGGGAGATTATCGCCTGGAATTTGTTCGAATCGTTTGCCATAGGCGGCAAAAATAAGCCCAAAAAAGCGAAAAATAATTATGAAAAAGATGATGTTGCCAACTGCGGTTCCCTGATTGGACTGATGTTGCGACGCTCCATTTAAGGTTCTGTTCGCTACTCATCATTTTGTGGTATCCAATTGCGATGTAGTAATCTTCGATTTAGTAATGTGGTTTTACGAAATTCAATTCACCGGAATAGCAATCACATCGCTGCAACAAACACAAACTTCTTTGCCATCAATCCATACCGACTTTGCACGGTTGGTACAGCAATCTTCTACCTTAAACTCTACAGTCAGTTTATAAACAGTTGTGCCTTTTAATTCCAGATACATTTCAGCTGTTGCAGTGCCTAACCTGATTTTCTTAGGTGCATTATCCTCTGTTAAGAATAATGCATTTGTTCTAGCCGGATCAGAAAAGATTTTTATATCTGAAAAAGTATAGCGGGGACTTGTACCAAAGAGTAAATCTTCACCGGTGGTTTTATCAACTAATTTAAAATCCATATGCGACCAAAACATAATACAGTTTACACCAGTACAATTTAGGTCAGGCCCATCGCAATTTGCTTTTGAAGACTTCTTACAAGAAGCAGAGAAAACAGAAATGCCAAGTAGTATAGCAATCACATAAGATTTCATAGACTTGTATTTTATAGGCTGACAACAGCAAAAATGAAGCCGCTGCTTTGTCTCTAGCTTTTTCTTTCACTCAAATGCCCCGGAAAATGATTCTAAGCCGAATCTTCCGTTTTAGGGGGCGGCACTTCAATTACTATTTTTTCTTCGGGTTGTTGTTGAATTGACTTTTCCGACTCTACTTCAATTTGTTGTACCCATACTGCATAGCTGGTGGGATAAATACGGTCGCCTTTGTGTACAACGTAAGCATGGGTAAAGGCGGCTCCAAAATATAATATCATGGAAGAGTAATAGACCCATAACAAAATAACTATTACTGAACCTGCTGCACCATAGGCAGAACTCATTCTACTATGTCCAAGGTAATAACCAATAACAAACCTGCCCAGCATAAATAAAAAGGCTGTTACTAAGGCTCCGACTCGAACATGCTTCCATTGTACTTTGGCATCGGGTAATACTTTAAATATAGCGGCGAAAATAAAGGCCGTAATAAAGTAGGTAATAATTATGTTAAGTATGTACACCAGCCATATAGTCATTTGCGGATATTTATCCATCAGGTTATTCAACACAAAATCCAGTCCGCCATTTATAACCAACGAAACAAGCAAAATAAACCCCAGTGTAATGATCATGGAAAAGGAAAGTAAGCGATTCAATAATAGTTTTATAAATCCATATCCTTTTTTGGGTTTCGCCTTTAATTTCCAAATATGATTAATTGAATCTTGTACTTCGCCAAAAACACTGGTGGCACCAATAATAAGGGCTGCCAATCCAACAATAGTGGCAAAATTACTTTCCGAACTCATGCTGGCATTGCGTATAGTTTCTTGTATATCGGTGGCAGCAGAATGTCCAACAAATCCTTCAATTTGGTGATAAATAGACCCCTCCACTACATCTCGACCATAAAAAAGATCACTGAACCAAATAATGATAATGAGTAAGCCGGGTAACGAAAAAACGGTGAAAAAGGCCAATGCAGCACTTAACCCTAAAATATTGCTGTCAATAAAATCAGTAAAAGAGTGTTTTGCAATTTTCCAGAGATCCTTGATTGTCATTACAGGTACGGTTTAAAAACTATGCCAAATAGTTGTATTATTTCAGTTTCTCATTATTCTTATGCCTGTCCCCATCTCGCAGACTCTTTTTCTCAAAATTCTTTTCTAACGCTACAGTTAAATCAACACCTGTTTGATTGGCCATGCAAATCAAAACCCATAATACATCGGCCATTTCATCGCCAAGATCTTTGCCCTCATCGCTTTTTTTAAAACTCTGGTCGCCATATTTACGGGCCATGATGCGGGCCAACTCTCCCACCTCTTCCGTTAGTATCGTCATGTTCGTTAATTCACTGAAGTATCGAACACCAACTGTTTTTATCCATTCATCCACTTGTTGCTGGGCATTTGCAATAGTCATAACAAAGTTTTTAGAGAATGATTGCAATATAGCATGATTCTTGGCGTTTAGCATTTCCCGCCAGTTGATAACGGGATGAATTTGTACCTCCTACCCTCTGAAGAACGTTGTAAACCAATTCCTTTAAAAGATTAAAAGTATTCTATGATGGTTACCGTAATTCGGCGGCTATTAGCTGTCACTATCTTGTCCGTATCTCTTTTTGTTTCCCAGGCACAGCCTGAAATATCTTCTGTAGCAAAAGAAAGCAAGCCTTACAAATTGCTGACTGCCGGAAAACAAATAACTATAAAAAGCAGTAAACAAATAAAGCATGTGATGTTATGGACCACTGGGGGCAATCGGGTGGTAGAGCAACGGGAAATAAACAACAGTTCATTTGTGATTAATATTCCGGTGAGTCAAAAAACTTTTTTCCTGATGGTGGGATTAAGTGATGGGAAAATTTATACGGAGAAAATTGGGTTAAGAGAGTGAATGGTGAATAGTCAATATTGAATAAATCACTCTTTGCTTTTTGTATCCATAATTATTGTTACCGGTCCATTATTTAGCAACTCTACTTTCATATCTGCACCAAATATGCCTGTACCGATTGGCTTACCTAAATCAGCAGTTAATTGCTGAATCATCTTTTCATATAAAGGAACTGCAATTTCTGGTTTACTGGCTTTAATATAAGAAGGTCTGTTTCCTTTTTTGGTAGAAGCATGTAGTGTAAACTGGCTTACCAATATTATCTCTCCGTTTTTATCTTTTACCGATTCATTCATTACACCAGCCGCATCATCAAAAATTCGGAGGTTTACAATTTTGCCGCTCAGCCATTCAATGTCTTCAGTAGTATCTGCATCTTCTATTCCAACTAATACCAGTAGTCCTTGCTTAATTTCAGAATGAATTTGCCCGTCTATTGTAACACTTGCCTTTGATACCCGTTGAATAACTGCCCGCATTGTTCGTATTTTTGTTGTACAAATGTAATAGCAGAAAAATGATTGACGTTACGAAAGAAATAAATTTTCAAACTACCCGAAGTGGTGGTAAAGGCGGGCAAAATGTAAATAAAGTGGAAACTGCTGTTATTGCTTCTTTTCATGTTGACTCTTCGCAGATATTAACCGAAGAGCATAAAAAATTGTTGAAAGAAAAATTATCCAACCGTATTACTGCAGAAGGTTGTTTGCAGGTAAAAGCTCAAACCCACCGTACACAACTATCCAACAAAGCAGAAGCTATTGAAAAAATAAATGAACTGATAGGCAAGTCACTGGAAAAGAAAAAACCCCGCATTGCTACAAAAGTCAGCAAAGCATCTAAACAAAAGAGATTGGATTGGAAAAAGAAAAATGCAGACATTAAAGCAGGCAGGCAAAAAATTAAAAGAGGTGATTTCTAAAACCAAACAGCCGGAATAATTGTAAATTAGGTGTTCAATTGAATGTTGTGCGAAAAAGCCTGCTGACGATATTTGTTTTACTATTATTTTTTTCTGCTTTCACCTACCTGTTGGGTTCCTGCAGAAAAGGGCCGCATACAAACGGACTAGAATTAGTGCAACAGGAAATACCTGCGGGGTTTCCGCAACCTGCTTACAATTTTGCAGATAATCCCTTAAGCAAAGAAGGTTTTGAATTGGGCCGCAAACTATTTTACGATGGCCGGCTTTCTATTGACAATGTCACCCCATGTTCATCCTGTCATCAGCAAATAGCTGGCTTCGGCACTTTTGAGCATGACCGCAGTCATGGTGTTAATAACTCACATACATTGCGCAATGCACCGGGTCTGTTTAATCTTGCATGGAATACCAGCTATCATTGGGATGGAAAATATTCATCATTGGCAGATGCTATTGCACAACCCATTAACGGGCATATTGAAATGGGCGAATCATTCAACGGTATTATCAGTAAAATACAGGATGATAAAGAATATAGAGATGCATTTAAAAAAGTATTTGGTTATCCTTTTATACGACCTGAATATATTTTGCAGGCGTTGGCGCAGTTTACAGGTTACATGGTTTCTGCCAATTCTAAATACGACAGGTATAAAAAAGGAATGGAGAGTTTTTCAATACAGGAAGAAAATGGCTACCAGCTGTATAAAGCAAATTGTGCAACCTGTCACCCAGAACCATTATTCACAGATTACAGCTACCGGAATATTGGGTTGCCAGTTGATAATTTTTTGAAAGATTATGGCCGCTTAATCGTTACAGGCAAGGCTGAAGATTCACTAAAATTTAAAGTGCCTACGCTGCGCAACACATATATTTCCTCTAACTATATGCATGATGGAAGAATGGGAACCCTATTGCAATGTGTCAATCATTATCGAACGGGAGTTCAACAAAGTAGCACACTGGACCCCTTATTGACAAACGGAATTACACTTACTAATACACAAACAGCGGACCTTTTATTATTTCTTCGGGCATTGACCGATTCTGCATTCATTCAAGACCCCCGTTTTCGTCAGCCAGATTAATGCTGTGCGGCTTATAATAACGAACTCCCCAAATTTTGGTGAGTTCGTTTAAATAGAAATCAAATAACTTACAAAGAAGGCTTTCTCTTACCAATCAATACACCCAGCGACTGCTTTTGATTTTCAATGTCTTTTTGTGTATTTTCCTGATCAGTTTTATTATCTGCCAATTTTTTTTCCAGTGATGTTTGGTCGTCTCTCAGGTCCCGTAGCTTTTTCTCTGCTTTTGCAATGAGTTCTTCCTGTGCTTTTATTTCCAGCTCTAAACTGGCAGCTTCAACATCAGGCAACAGGTTATTTAAATAAGATTTAGCTCTGCCAATATCTTCCGGAGATAATGCATCCATCAGATTTTTATCGTCTTTGCTTAGTATAACATATAACACAGCTTCATCTTTTTCTTTGCGGCTTTTGCGTTCTACTTTAACAATGTAATCCATTCGTTCGCTACTGATATCCGTTACATAGGAGTTTTTGAAAACAAGAAATCCTTTATCCTTATTTAAAATCCCTTTTTCTTCTTTGGGCTTGTACCCCAATTTTGCCATTTTTTGTACAAATGCATTTTCTACAGCTTCGGGAGTAAATCCGTAATCAATCATTACTGCTTGCTGTTTTTTCTTATTGTATTGTATAGTGCCTTCATAAGCCTGCGCCGAAGCCATTGTCACAAATCCAACTACTAATAAAAGGGTAAACATATTTCTTTTCATGTGTATATTTTTATTTTTAAATTTTGTCACATGTAATTCGCCGCAAATATTCATTACCGGTTGGTAATTTTTACTTAAGGCTCATTTCATACCAGAATAATTTGGGGTAAAGATACAGCAAGAGGCAAAATCGTTGCAATAATCCTAAATAATCATAGGCAAAGAGATGAATTCGTTTTTTGCCGGTGCTTCAATTACTTTTGTTACGCTGACATTGTAGTTAACGGTTAAAACTAAATTTTCCAATCCTTTGAGTGGCATTAAAAAACTGGCAGGACAAACTTTATGGTATGGGGTAAGCAGTATTTTCGGCCGCTTCCTTAATTACCTGCTTACGCCGCTATTGGTTACCATTTTCGCTTCAGGAGAGTATGGCAAGATCAGCACTCTCTTTACCATTGCCGCTTTTTTGAATATCGTTTATACTTACGGCCTCGAAACTTCGTATTTCCGATTTGCAGCGTTGCAACCCGAAAGTAAGGTGTATAATACCTGCTCTTCCTCCATTCTTATCACCACCGCCCTGTTAACAGGTTTCCTTTTTCTTTTTACAAACGACTTTGCTGTTTTTCTGGAAATGCCTAAGCATCCGGAATATATTACCTGGGTAATATTGATAGTAGCTTTAGACACTCTGGCCGTAATGCCATTTGCAAAACTCCGGCATGAAGGAAGACCCAGAAAATTTGCCGCCATAAAAATATTGAACATACTAATTAATGTGGGGCTGGTTATTTTCTTCCTTGTGGTTTGTAAGAATGCCTATGAAAAAGATGCCGATAATTTTTTTGCTACTTTATATAATCCAAAAATAGGATTAGGCTATGTTATCATTGCCAACCTGATTGCCAGCTGCGTTACCTTATTATTATTGGCCAAAGAATTTTTTCAATTCCGTTTCCAGCTAAACCCGGGCTTCTGGAAAGAGATGATGCAATACAGCTGGCCGCTGATCATTGTAGGTTTTGGTGGCATGATCAATGAAACTATTGATCGCATCATGCTGCTGAAATTATATCCCGGCTCTACAGAAGAAGCTTTTTCGCAATCCGGTATTTACTCGGCCAATTATAAACTGGCCGTAGTAATTGTATTGTTCATTCAGGCATTTCGTATGGGCGCAGAGCCGTTCTTTTTTAAACAATCAACTTCAGACAATGCGCAACGTACATATGCAAGAGTGATGAAATTCTTCGTTATTGCCTGTTGTTTTTGCTTTTTAGGTGTCACACTTTTTCTCGACATCTGGAAATACTTTATGGGTACCCGCTACCCTGAATATTATACCGGTTTAAAAATAGTACCGCTATTGATGTTGGCTAAAATTTTTCTTGGCATTTATTACAATCTTTCTATCTGGTATAAAATAAAAGAAAAAACTTTGACTGGTGCCTGGATTACACTGGGTGGTGCTGCTATTACTATTGCATTTAACTGGATATTTATTCCCATACTTGGCTATATGGCTTGTGCTATAGCTACAGTTATATGTTATGGATTTATGATGGCTGTAAGCTATTCGCTTGGGCAAAAACATTACCCTATTCCGTATGCAAGAAAAAAGATACTGGCTTATATAGCAGTGTGCCTTATTTTATTTGGGTTACACCAGGCATTTCTTTTACTGGGTTTAAATAGTTGGATAAACCGTGGTGTAGGTTTGTTCTTTGTAGGCCTATTTACTTTGCTGGTGTTGAATGTTGAACGAAAAGAGTTTGAAAGAATGCCGGTGGTGGGGAGGTTTTTGAAGAGAAAAACTGACTTGGGCTAGATAAGAATAATTTTATTGATCCGCTGTAAATAATACGTAACGATTTTCTAAAGCTGCTTTTTTCCAAAACTCTAAAGATTCTTGAAACCAAGTCCAAGTATATTCAAAATCCTCGTCTGTTAAATCAAACCCATAATCTTTGCTGTCAATTTTATTATACCCTTCTCGCAAATCTTTTTGAGTAACATCAATTATCGCTTCGGCAATTTTTATTACTTGATCTGGGGTCTTTAAGGACATAATATAGTCATCCTCAAAATAGATAACCTCTCCTCCCAATATAACATGGTTTAATGGGAAGCTACCATTTGCCCATTCAAGTTTTCCATCAGTCAAACTTCTATGTAAAGCGTCCCATGATTTATCAAACTCAGCATATCTTTCAGGTTCATTTGTCATCAAGGATTCTTCAATATTTTCTTGCAAATAATTCAGTCTTTCTTCGTCAGATTCAAAAGATTTTAACTTTGAAACTGCACTATTATCAAGCGAAAAGAGAACACCTAAACAAGCCATTAATAAATAATTATTGATAACAAAATTTAATTTTTTTCAATTAATACATCTTCACAAACGGATTATTCATTTTCTCAAACCCAACCGTAGTTACCGGCCCATGCCCACTATATACTTTCGTTTCATCCGGCAGGGTGAAAAATTGTGTTTGAATACTGTTCACTAAGGTTGACATATTTCCCCCGGGCAGATCGGTTCGGCCCACACTTCCATTAAACAAAACATCGCCGCCGATCATAAAGCCACCGGCTTCATGATAAAATGAGATGCTTCCGGGTGAATGGCCCGGGGTAAAGCGGATATCCAGTTCATCTTCCCCGATTTTTATCAAATTTCCCGGTTTTAAGTAAACCAAAGGGCCCTCATAATTGTCGAAAGGAAGTTGGTACATAAGGCCTGATTGTGGGGCAAAATCCAGCACTGGTTTTTCTTTTTCGTGGAGGTGGAGGGTTAGCCCCCAGGTATCATGAACGAATTTGTTGCCGAAAACATGGTCGAGGTGGCAATGTGTATTAAGCAGCAAAACAGGGGTCAGGCCTGTCTTTTCAATGCCCGTTTTTAACTCCTCCCTTTCTTCCGGAAAATAACAGCCGGGGTCTATAATGCAGCACTCATTATGTTCGTTATACAAAACGTAGGTATTCTCCTGAACGGGACTAAAAGTGAATGACTTAACAGTTAACATGGATGGTTTTTTCGTACTTTTAAAAATGGAACGGTGTGCCAGATGCAAAGATAACCTCTCTTGCTACCTCCGGACATACAAATCAATACCGGCTGCTGGTAAAAACGATTAAATAAGATATAAGAAACGTAAGAGTTTATGAAGAAAGTATTAAGCCTGATTGTCTGCCTTTCCGCTTTCCTTGCAATGGAAACTGCAGCACAAGTGAACACCGTTGAATTTGGTAAGAACCGTGTGCAATACCAAAAGTTCAAATGGAAATATTATCAAACAGAAAATTTCAACACCTATTTTAGCCAGGATGGTTTGGGCCTTGGCAAATATGTAGCGCAAATTGCCGAATTGGAATTGCCGGGTATTGAAGAGTTTGTGGAGTATGGTTTACAGCGCCGGGCCAATATTGTAGTATATAACAACTACGATGAAATGCAGCAATCTAACATAGGGCTGGGTATTGATTGGCAAACCACGGGTGGTGTTACGAAACTGGTGAATAATAAAATGCTTGTTTACTTTGATGGCAACCATGATAACCTTCGCCGCCAGATCAGACAGGGTATTGCAAAAATTTTGGTTGACAATGTTTTATTTGGTGACGACCTTGGTGAGTTTGCTGCTAACCAGGCTTTGCTTGATCTACCAAAATGGCTGACCGATGGTTTTATTTCATATGCCGCCGAAAACTGGAGCACCTCTTTAGATGATGAGCTCCGCTCTGCTATGCTGGCCGGTTCTTATAACAATTTTTACCAGTTTGCTTTTGATAAGCCATTACTGGCCGGTCACTCTTTCTGGAAATATATTGCCGACAAGTATGGCAAAAACAAAACCACCTATTTTTTGTATCTGTCCCGTATTTATCGCAACCTGAACAATGCGTCTAATAAAATTGCAAAAAAGAAATTTAAAAAACTGTTGCAGGATTTTATGGTAGATGTGCAACAACAATATTTTAAAGACATTCGTGGCCGTCGTAATACTCCAAAAGGTCAGTTGTCTATTAGCGAAACAGTGGGTAAAAAAGATTATATCCGCTTTAATGCAAACCCGGTTCCCCGCAGCTTTACCTATGCATTGGTGGAGTTTACACAAGGCCGCTACCAGGTGGTATTGATGGAAAATTTTGTAAACAGGAAAATATTATTAAAGCTCGGTGTTCGCAGCCGTGAAGACGATAAACATCCTAACTACCCGATACTGGCATGGGATGGCAAAGGGACCCGCCTTGCTGTATTATATAACGAAGAAGGGAAGACAAAATTCTTTGTGTATGATATGGTGAACCGAACAAAACTCTGGAAACAGGATATTGATAAGTTTGACCAGGTGCAGGATATGAAATACATGCTGGACAATAATACCCTATTGATGAGTGCTGTAAGAAGTGGCCAGACGGATATCTTTATTTATAAAATTGACAAACAAACTATTGAGCAAGTTACCAATGATGTGTATGATGATTTAGATCCATCGTTTGTGGCATTTCCAAATAAAACAGGTGTATTGTATTCCAGCAACAGGCCATCGGCCACTGCTGCCAGCAGCGATGATTCATTGCCGGGTAAGCATTTTAATATTTACCTGGTTGACAACTGGAACAAATCAGATGTAAAGCAAATTTCAAAAATGACGGATTTGAAATTTGGCAATGCAAGATTCCCTTCACAATATAACCAGTCGCACTTCACCTTTATCAGCGATGAGAATGGTATTAATAACCGCTATGCAGGTTTCTTTAAAACTGAAAGAGCCGGATTGGATACTTTGGTTTTTATTGGTGATGAAATGCTGCGCAACCCGCCAAAAGAAGAAGTAGACAGTGTATTAAAAGTATGGGAGAAATCGGATATCGATTCCGTAGGATTTGTTTCTATTACTAATGATTCGTCGTATGTATTTCCATTGACCAACTATCAAAGTAGTATGTTGGAAACAAGAACTGCCGGCGACAATCAACAAATAAGTGAAGTGGTGAAACTGGGTGATACAAAATTATTATACCGCCTGCGGGTAGATGAAAATACATTGCGCCGCCGCAATGTAAATGCAAGTCCAACTGAGTATCTTCGTAAATTAATTGAGGAAGAAAAGAAAGCAGCTCGCAAAGGCGCCACATATCAACCTACTGTAGATACCGCTATAAAAAAACCACAGGACTTCTTTAATACAGGCTTTGATGAAGAAAAAAGAGACAGCACAACAACTGGTGCTGTTACAGCTAAAAATCAACCAGCAATAGACCCTGTTTTAAAAAAGGCAAAAATATTTGAGTATCGTCCACCTAAATTTTTTACTGATTATTTGGTTAGTGGTTTTAATAATAATGTACTGGTAACCCGTTTTCAGGCATACCAGGGAGGCAGCGGCCCAATCAATCTTAGCAATGGCAATCCATTTAATGGTATTATACGGTTAGGCACTTCCGATTTATTTGAAGATTGGAAATTTGCCGGGGGTTTACGCATCAGCCCCAACCTGGAAAATAACGAGTACGTATTTACAGCGCAATACCTGAAGAAAAGGTTAGATTATGGATTCACCTATTACCGGAACTCCGTTAATAATCCACCACTGTATGATGACTCTCTTTATTTTGCCAAGTCCTTTACTAATTTGTACCAGGCAACGATATCTTATCCTTTCAATAAAATAAAAAGTATCCGTTTTAATGTAGCATACCGGAGCGATAAGTATGTTACATTATCAACAGACCCAACATCACTTACAACTCCTGACAATAGACTTGGCTATGCATTGGCACATATTGAATATGTACATGACGATGCTGTTTCGCCTGCTATGAATATTTGGAAGGGCCTTCGCTGGAAAGCATTTCTCGACTTTAATACCCAAATCAGCAAATCTGGTTCAAAAGGAACGGGAGATTATCCTATTACCATGAATGTTGGTTTTGATGCGAGGCATTACTTACCTATTTACCGTAATATCATATGGGCTGTACGTAGTGCTGCCGATTTTTCATGGGGCGATCAGAAAATTATCTACTATTTAGGTGGTGTTGACAATTGGCTGTTTCCAAAATTCAATAATGCCAACAGACCCGATCCTGACAATAGTTATGCTTACCAATCACTCGCAGTAAACCTCAGGGGTTTTCAGCAAAACGTAGCAAATGGCAACAACGCTTTTGTGATAAACAGTGAGATAAGAGTACCGGTATTTACATCGTTCTTTAATAAACCTATTAATAATGCTTTTTTAAGAAATTTCCAGGTTGTTCAGTTTTTTGACTTAGGCACAGCATGGAATGGAGCATATGATAAGTTTGAAAGGCCGAATGTAATTTACCAGGCTCCTCCTTCACCAATTAATATAAAAATAAAAGCCGGTGGCATTGGCCCTTTTGCAGGTGGATATGGCTTTGGTGCCAGGAGTACACTGCTCGGCTATTTCCTTCGGGTTGACGCAGCCTGGGAAATGAAAGGAGTGTTTAGAGGAAAACCAAGCTGGTATTTTGCCATGGGATTAGATTTTTAAAACAACCAATTTTTGCAATAGTAAAACCC
>LNFJ01000128.1 GCA_001464625.1 Bacteroidia bacterium Ga0077558
GCTCATGGTACTGGTGTAATTGCCGGAGGTTCTATGCGTGCCGTATTAGAAGCTGCTGGTGTTACCGACGTATTGGCTAAGTCATTGGGTTCTGCTAATCCACACAATGTGGTAAAAGCAACTTTCAAAGCGTTGGCTTTGTTGCGTGAACCAATTACTGTTGCTAAGACCCGTACAATGGGTTTGAAGAAAGTATTTAACGGATAAAACAGTTCTAAGTAATATGTTCTAAGTTTTAAGTTCTCTTTTAACTTATGGCTTACAACTTAAAACCTACAACTCATAAAAATGAAAAAGTTAAAAATAACATTAGTTAAAAGTCCAATCGATAGATCTGAGCGTCAGAAATTGACTGTTCAGGCGTTGGGTCTTGGTAAAACTAATTCTACTAAAGAAGTAGTCGCTACACCACAAGTATTGGGTATGATCCGCAAAGTGGATCATCTGTTGAAAGTGGAAGAAATAGCATAAGGATATCAAAAAATCAAAACGGAACTTCTGCTTTTGATTTTTTAATTATTAAACAAGCGAGGGGAATAAACCCCGATGAGTAAAAATTAAACAACATGAAACTACACGAATTAAAACCTGCAAAAGGTTCAACACACAAAGTAAAAAGAATTGGTCGTGGTGATGGTTCCGGACATGGTGGAACATCTACAAAGGGTACAAAAGGTGCACAAGCCCGTACCGGTTTTAAAAACAAAATGGCGCATGAAGGTGGTCAAATGCCTATTCAGCGTCGTGTACCAAAACGTGGATTTACAAACTACAACCGTATAGAGTATAAAGTAATTAACCTTGGACAGGTTGTTCAACTTTCTGAGAAATATGGTATCACGGAATTTTCTTTGGAAAATCTTTATATCAACGGACTGATAAGTCAGACTGATAGAGTAAAGGTTTTAGGTAATGGAGAATTGACAGGCAAATTTACCTTCAAAGTAAATGCTGTTAGTGAAAAAGCTAAATCAGCAATTGAGGCAGCAGGTGGTTCGGTGGAAATAGTAAAGTAAATTTCACTAAATTGCATTGACGCACTGACCATGCGTCTTTTATGTTTAAAGTGCTTTTAAATTTGTTTTATCACCGTGAAGAAATTAATACAGACACTAAAAAATATCTGGAGCATAGAAGAACTGAGAGGTAAAATTTTATTTACCATCATGATGATAGCTGTCTATCGTCTGGGTTCTCATATTGTTTTGCCGGGTATTGACCCAACTAAGATTGATGCAGGTTCTGGTAGCAATACCGGTATTCTTGGATTGATAGATGCTTTTTCTGGTGGCGCATTTAGTAATGCGTCCATTTTTGCATTAGGTATTATGCCTTATATCTCTGCGTCCATCTTTATGCAGCTGATGACGGTTCTGGTGCCTCGTTTTCAAAAAATGCAGAAAGAAGGCGAAAGTGGCCGTAAGAAAATTACACAATACACTCGTTACCTCACTGTGATAGTTACATTACTGCAGGCCTCTGCTTATGTATCGTATCTCCGCGGAATGTTTGATCAGTCAGGTGCTATTATGCCAGCATTTTCTGGTTACTTCTGGTTGTCAAGTTTATTAGTACTTACAGCTGGAACCATGTTTGTAATGTGGATGGGAGAAAAGATTACTGATAAGGGATTAGGTAATGGTACTTCATTGATCATTATGATTGGTATTCTGGCTCGTCTCCCACAATCATTCTTACAGGAATTGAGTGCTAAGTCAGTTCGTAACGGACAGATATTAGTTTTCATTATAGAAATAGCTATTCTTATTGCTATCATCATGGGTTGTATCCTGCTGATTCAAGGGGTAAGGAAAGTTCCTGTTAATTATGCAAAACAGATTGTTGGTAATAGACAGTTTGGTGGTGCGAGACAGTTTCTGCCATTGAAAGTAAATAGTGCTGGTGTAATGCCGATTATCTTTGCGCAGGCTATTATTTTCATTCCTACCATCTTTACAAACTTTAATCCAACGAGTGGGGGATTCTTACAGCAACTAAATGACCATAAGAGTCTTTGGTATATGTTGATTTACTCCATTGTTGTAATCGGCTTTACCTTTTTATACACCGCTTTGATTTTTAATCCGAAGCAAATTGCTGATAACCTGAAACAAAACAATGGTTTTATTCCGGGTGTAAAACCGGGACAGCCAACTGCTGATTATATCGGTACCATCATGGATAGAATTACACTTCCGGGTGCATTCTTACTGGCCTTTGTTGGTATTCTTCCTGGTATAGCAGAACGTTTGGGAGTAACTCAACAGTTCTCTACTTTCTTCGGCGGAACATCGTTGTTGATTATGGTAGGCGTTGTATTAGATACGCTACAACAAATCGAAACACAATTATTGATGCGTCAATATGATGGATTGATGAAGAGTGGTCGTATCCAAGGCAGACAAACAACTTCTGCCGTTCAGATGTAAAAAAATATTTATTATACAGCAACCCGTTTCGCCCTAAGCGAGACGGGTTTGTTTTTTTTCTGATATTTGCATTATGATGATCGTTAAAACAGATGAGCAGGTTGAGTTAATGCGGAAAAGTGCTTTGCTGGTAAGTAAAACACTGACAGAGGTTGCTAAAACACTTCAGCCCGGTCTTCCTACTATCAACATTGATAAAATGATTGGTGAATTCATTAGAGATAATGGTGCTATTCCTTCTTTTTTAAATTATAATGGATATCCTTTTAATTCCTGCATATCTGTAAACGATGTAGTAGTGCATGGATTTCCTGGTAAAAATGAATTGCAAGATGGAGATATAGTTACTATTGATGTAGGTGTAATATTAAATGGATGGCACGGCGATCATGCTTACACTTTTGCGATCGGAGATCCTGGTGCAGAAGTAATGAAGCTAATACAAGTAACAAAAGAATCATTATTCAAGGGAATTGAAAAGGCGGTGGCCGGAAATTATACCGGTGATATTGGTTTTGCCATACAAGAACATACAGAAAGAAAAAATGGATACGGTGTAGTAAGAGACTTGGTGGGGCATGGATTAGGAAAAAATTTACATGAAGACCCGCAAGTGCCTAACTATGGCAAACGAGGAAGCGGAAAAAAACTAAAAGAAGGATTGGTATTAGCCATTGAGCCAATGATCAATCTTGGGAAAAGAGATGTTTATACAGATGAAGACGGATGGACTGTGAAAACAAAAGATGGTAAACCTTCTGTTCACTTTGAACATGATGTGTGTGTACGAAGAGGAAAAGCTGATATTCTTTCCAACTACAGCACAATTGAAAAAGCTGAGGAAGAAAATCAACATCTGTTTACTAATAATATTCTACAACCCACTTCTTGAGGGCCTGCCTGCCGGCAGGCAGGGTTTGTTTTTAATAAATGTCAAGGAAGAAACTCATAGTTATTGGCGGCGGTGCAGCTGGTTTTTTTTGTGCCATAAATGCTGCCCGATTGAATAAAGAGTTGAGTGTAGTACTTATTGAAAAAACCAATAAGCTTTTATCGAAAGTAAAAGTAAGTGGTGGTGGCCGATGTAATACAACGCATGCCTGTTTTGATATAGCAGAAATGAGTAAAAAATATCCGAGAGGTGGAAACTTTGTAAAGAAAGCATTCCATCAATTTTTCACGACCGATACAATTAGTTGGTTTAAGGAAAGAGGAGTGGAATTGAAAGCAGAAGGAGATGGAAGAATGTTTCCGGTTACCAATTCATCACAAACAATTATTGATTGTTTGATGAAGGAAGCAAATAAACATGCGGTGGAAGTAATGATGAGTACGGAAGTGAAAAAGATAAGTGTTCAACAATCAATGCCTGCCCGTCCGGGAGGCGGGTTCAATATTCAATTCTCAAATGGGAAAGATGTAGAGGCGGATTATCTCTGTATTGCAAGCGGAGGCTATCCAAAATCTTCTATGTTTGAGTGGCTCAGAGAATTAGGGCTCTCTATTGAAGAACCAGTTCCTTCTTTGTTTACATTCAATATGCCCGGTCATCCAATAAGAGAGTTGATGGGAGTAAGTGTAGAAAATGCAAGAGTGAGAATTACAGGTACAAAATTGGAACAAGAAGGCCCGTTGCTGATAACGCATTGGGGAATGAGTGGCCCGGCAATTTTAAAACTAAGTGCTTGGGGAGCAAGAGAGCTAGCTGCAAAAAGCTATGATTTTAAAATTATGGTTAACTGGCTGCCTGAATACAATGAGCAACAATTGGCCGAAAAATTTCAATCGCTTCGTTTAAATATTGCTGCACAAAAAATTACAAATAAAAACCCGTTCGGATTGCCTGGAAGATTGTGGGAGTTTTTAGTGACTTTTTCAGAAGTAAATGGAGAAAAAAGATGGGCAGACTTACCAGCGAAGGAAGCAAACAAGCTGATTAAGAATTTATGTAACTGCGAATTTGATGTAAGAGGTAAAACCACATTTAAAGAAGAATTTGTAACTGCTGGTGGAATAAAGTTGAATGAGATCGACCACAATACGATGATGAGTAAGAAAGTTTCAAACTTGTTTTTTGCTGGCGAAGTAATGGATATAGATGGAGTGACAGGTGGATTTAATTTTCAACATGCCTGGACGAGTGGATTTATATCAGGGAAAACGATAGCTCAATCCTCTTAGCAGCAAGTACCGTATTTAAGTAAATTTCAGTAATGAAGATCAGTATCATCATACCGGTTTATAATGAATCAGAACGTCTTGGCAAGTTGATTCAATATCTTATTCAGCATAAAAAGGAATTAGTAGGGGAGATATTGGTTGTTGATGCGGGTAGTACGGATAAGACAATGGAAATTGCAACACAAGCTGGCGCCATTGTAGTTGTTTCTCCGAAAAAAGGACGAGCTGCGCAAATGCATTATGGAGCATCCTTGGCAATTGGTGATGTTTTATATTTTATTCATGCAGATACATTTCCACCTGTTTCTTTTGCTAATGATATTAAGGATGCAGTTACGAATGGGTTTAGGTTAGGTCGTTATCGTACAAAATTCGACTCCACAAAATGGTATTTAAAGATCAATGCCTGGTTTACCCGGGTAGATTGGTTTATTTGCATGGGTGGCGATCAAACACTTTTTATAACGAAAGATCTGTATTTACTGGCTGGTGGTTTTAAGCCGGATCTGTTAATAATGGAAGAATTTGAATTTGTGCCAAGGGCTAGAAAATTAGCACCCTATAAAATATTTAATAAACCTGCATTGGTTTCGGCCCGTAAATATGATACAAATAGTTGGTGGCAAGTACAAATGGCAAATAGAAAAATTGTGAGTATGTACAAGAAAGGCTCCAGTCAAAATGAGATGGTAGCGATGTATAAAAAAATGCTTACCTACCGATAAACTTCTACATCAGTTCTTTTATAACAGATGCAAACAACTGGCTCAGTAACTTATCAGCTTTTCCAGCTACTTCAACAATCTCTGCAATGTTCACTGGCTTTAAATTGTCAGGATCACATTCATCAGTAATTACACTAATAGCTGTACATTTTATGCCTAATTGATTTGCTACTATCACTTCCGGTATGGTGCTCATACCAACCATATCTGCTCCAGTACTTCTTAGCCATCGATATTCTGCTTTTGTTTCCAGGTTAGGACCCATTACAGAAACATAAGTTCCTTTTTGCAATCTAATATTTTGCGAAGCCGCATTATTGTTAATCCGTTTGTTCAAATCAACATCATACGGTGCACTCATATCTACAAACCGTTGACCGAAAGCCGGGTCGCTTAATCCTCGAAGCGGATTATCAGGTAATAAATTAATATGGTCTTCTATTAAAACTAAATCACCCTTTTTATAAGATAAGTTCATTCCACCAGCTGCATTGCTTAGAAATAAATATTGCACTCCTAATTCTTTCATTACTCTTATAGGGAAAGTAATTTGTTGCATACTATAACCTTCATAATAATGAAAACGACCTTGCATTGCTATTACATTCACCTTTCCAATTTGTCCATAGATGAGGTTCCCTTTATGAAATTCTACCGTGGCCTCTGGAAAATTGGGAATGGCTGAATAAGGAACAATAACAGGGTTTTCGATTTTTTGCCCCATTTCCCCCAGGCCTGTACCCATTACAATACCAACTGTGGGCTGACTAAAACCATAGTCCTTTAGAAATGAGGTAGTTTCAACAATAATTTCGGGGGTAAGTTTCATATAAACAAAGTTTACAATTCAAATCTTAAGGCAATAAATTTACGTTTATTGTTTAACTATAGTTTGACCAACCTGTTATAACCTTGATGAAAATTGTATTTGTAATATTTTTTGCGGGACTATCCTCGGTTCTTACCGCTCAGAGTGGCTATGCAGTAAATGATATGACAGGTGATTTCCCCATTTCCAAAATACTAAATCACACTCCTTCGTCTTCAACTTTTAGGCAATTCAAAACTAAATTATTGATCGTTGATTTTTTCGGCACCTGGTGTGTGCCTTGTGTGAGAGCATTGCCAAAGTTGAATGCTTTACAGGGAAAGTATAAAAGTGAAATCAATATTTTACTGGTATCAGAAGAAAAGCAAGAAAAATTGGAAGCCTTTATAAAAAAACAAAACAGCTTTGTTTTTCCCGTAGTGGTGGATGAAGAAAAGAAATTTGTCAATCTTTTTCAACCTCCGGCTTATCCTTATTCAGTTGTAATTGGAAAGAATGGGAGAGTAATAGCTATCCCAACACAAGAAGAAATTACGGAGACTAATATAGATCGATGGCTTAAGATGCAGGATATTGATCCTGTCATAGAGACGACCAATAATAAAATCGAACCGTCTGTATCATCCATCAACAATCAAAAAATTGAGGTGCAACCATCACAAAACAAATTAGTTCAATTATCACAAGAGTTTATGTATGCTGCAAAGACTGGAGAGGAGACTTCCATTTTTATATCCCAATTGCAACAAGTAGGTATGGATGAAGTGCAGCAAACTATCAACACAGATGATGATAAAAAAGCATTCTGGATCAATTTGTACAATGCATATACGCAGGTTGCATTGAAGAATAATCCTGAACAGTATAATAAAAGATCAAAATTCTTTGGTAATAAGTTTATTGAAATAGCAGGTCAATCTTTTAGTCTTGATGATATTGAACATGGCATTTTGCGACGTTCTAAAATAAAATGGAGCCTCGGGCATTTTAATAAGATGTTTCCGGGCAAAACGGAAAAGAAGCTGAGAGTTGACAAATTGGATTATCGCTTACATTTTGCATTGAACTGTGGTGCGAAAAGTTGCCCGCCAATTGTTTTTTATCGATCAGAAAATATCGACCAGCAATTAGAGCTTGCTACAAAAGCTTTTTTACGGGGCGAGGTAGAATACAATGAAGCGGCAAACACAGTTAAGCTTCCTATGCTAATGAGTTGGTTTCGCCGGGATTTTGGAGGGAAGAAAAAAATGATTGAATTGCTAAGGCAGCTTTCTATTGTTCCACAGGATAAAAGCCCTAGAATTAAATTCAAAGAATACGATTGGACACTTTATTTACAAAACTATAAATCATAAAGAATGGCAAACCATTATTACAACGCAGATGATCTTAGAAAATTCTCAACCGTTGGGGAATATCAAAAGCCGATGGCGGATAAATTTTTTGCCTGGTATGGAGAGGTGTTTGCAGAAGGAAATTTAACAGCAAGGGAAAAGTCATTGATAGCATTAGCAGTAGCTCATGCAGTTCAATGTCCCTATTGCATTGATGCGTATAGCAGTGATGCATTTGAAAAAGGTTGGAGTGAAGGGCAAATGATGGAAGCAGTACATGTAGCTTCCGCTATTAAAGGTGGTGCTGCATTAGTACATGGTGTTCAAATGATGAATAAAGTGAAGGAAATTGCCATGTAAGAGTAAGGTCACATTCAAATCCGAAAAATGAAATCATTAAAAGCACAGCATCATATACTTTCAGATACCCAAGAGCAGATTGAAATTCTGGAGCATGGTATAAATTATGACGATAGTTTCAAATTAATTCCTTTTCAGCAGAAAATGAAAGAGGCAGGATTATTTCCATTAAGACCAACAGGCCTGGAGATTTTTCAAGTCAATGTTGGTAAAATGTGCAACCAGGTTTGCAAGCATTGCCATGTAGATGCTGGCCCGGACAGAAAAGAAATAATGACAAGGGAAACAATGCAACAATGCCTTGATATTTTAGCAGCTAATCCGTCATTTAAAATAGTTGATCTTACTGGAGGAGCTCCTGAATTAAACCCTGACTTTCGTTGGTTTGTTGAAAAAATAAAAGAGTTGGATAAGCATATCATAGTCCGGTGTAACCTAACTATCATTTTAGCGAACAAAAGATTTAACGACTTGCCCCAATTTTTTAAGCAGCATTCTATTGAAGTGGTTTCATCTCTTCCTTTTTATTCAAAAGATAGAACAGACCGGCAACGAGGGGATGGAGTTTTTGAAGATTCAATTAAAGCATTGCAAATGTTGAATGCAGTGGGTTACGGCAAAGAAGGTAGTGGATTAAAATTGAATTTGGTATATAATCCCGCAGGGGCATTTTTACCACCTTCACAGGAAATATTGGAGAAAGAATTTAAGACGGCATTAAAAAGCGATTTTGATATTGATTTTCATTCACTCTATGCAATTACAAATCTACCTATCAGTCGATTTCTTGATTACTTATTGCAGAGTGGTAACTATGAAAAGTATATGGAAAAACTTGTTGCAGCATATAATCCTGTTGCAGCCGCCAATGTTATGTGCCGAAATACACTATCCATAAGTTGGAATGGATTTATTTACGATTGCGATTTTAACCAGATGCTGGATATGAAAGTGGATTGTTCTGCCCAGCATATTTCACAGTTTAGTGATGCAGTATTGAGTAATAGAAATATTGTAATTAACCAGCATTGTTATGGCTGCACGGCAGGAGCTGGAAGCAGTTGTGGCGGGGCAGTAGCGTAAACTTAAAATAATTAGGATGACATATTTAGAAACTACAAAAGATGTTTATAAAGAAGCAGCAGAAAATCCAAACGTGGGTTTGTGTTGCACTATTACTCCGATCTGGCAATTACCTGGGTTGGATATTCCTGTTAAGATGCAACAGATGAATTATGGTTGTGGTAGTACAGTTCATCCAAGAGATTTAGTCAATCATCCTAAAATATTATATGTGGGTGTAGGTGGCGGAATGGAACTTTTGCAATTTGCTTATTTCAGTCGCCAGCAAGGAGGAGTTATTGGAGTAGATGTAGTGGAGGAGATGATAACAGCCTGTAAAGAGAATTTTGTTGAGGCCGAAAAACTGAATCCCTGGTTTAGGCGTGAATTTGTAGAAGTAAAAAAAGGAGATGCGTTACAATTACCGGTAGATGATAATAGCATTGATGTGGCTGCGCAGAACTGTTTATTCAATATATTTAAACAAGAAGAATTAGCGCAGGCATTAAACGAAATGTACCGGGTGTTGAAACCCCGTGGTCGGTTGGTGATGAGTGATCCAACCTGCGAAACAGCCATGCCGGATTCTTTGCGCAATGACGAGCGGTTAAGAGCTTTGTGCCTGAGTGGTTCATTGCCGTTGTGGGAGTATATAAAAATGATAACAGATGCCGGATTTGGCACTGTTGAAGTAAGAGCTAAACGTCCGTACCGTATATTAGACCCTAAAAATTATGATACGGATAAGTTGATCTATATTGAAAGTGTAGAAGTGTGTGCCATTAAAGACCCAATGCCTGCGGATGGCCCTTGTGTGTTTACAGGAAAGACAGCTATTTATTTTGGGAGTGAAGAATGCTTTGATGACAACAAAGGTCATGTATTATTACCCAATCAACCCTTAGCAGTTTGCGATAAAACCGCAGGAGCATTGGCATTATTAAAAAGAGACGATATTTTTATTTCTGATTCTACCTGGTTTTATGACGGCGGTGGCTGTTGCTGATACCAGGAATGAATGATTACGGATATTCAACCAAAACCTTACTAATGAAAAAAGCAATTATCATTTTTGCCCGCAATCCTGAATTGGGCAAAGTTAAAACGAGATTAGCAAAGCAAATAGGCGATGAACTAACGTTACAGGTATATACGGAAATGTTGCACCATACACATGATATTACCTGCCACCTTGATTATGATAAATTTGTTTACTACAGCGATCATATCAATGAAAATGATCTGTGGGAAAATGACCTGTACGAAAAAAGGTTGCAGGAAGGAAGTAGCCTTGGTGACAGGATGATGATTTCATTCTTTGAGTTATTTCAACAGGGCTATGCTAAAATTGTTATCATTGGCAGCGATTGCCCGGAACTAACCGGTTTTATAATTGATGATGCATTTGAAAAGCTTCATTCGCATGATGTAGTAATTGGCCCCTCTACGGATGGCGGCTATTATTTACTTGGGCTAACCCACCTGCTTCCTGATCTATTTAAGGACAAGGAATGGAGTACGAATAAAGTGCTGGTAGAAACGATCAAGGATATAGTTCGACTAAAAAAATCCAGTTATTTTCTGACCGAACTTTCTGATATTGATACGGCAGAAGACCTTCATCGCTTTCAACAATTATTAAAATAAAAGATAAGCTGGCTGTGCAAACCTTTTTATTTTAGGGAAGAAGAAATAAATAGACCCGATGTAGTATATTCATTCTTAAAAGCCTAATTGCTATACGGGATTCTTAAAATATGGGTACGTCTTGCGGCTATTATCTTTTGCCGCAGAATTATTATCAATAAACCTGAATTGTTGAAAATGAATGGCCCGTTATTACTGGCTGCTAATCACCCAAATTCATTTTTAGATGCGGTTATTTTGGATATTCTTTTTAAGAAACCAATCTGGTCGTTGGCAAGGGGAGATGTTTTTAAAAAGCCTTTCTACATAAAACTTCTAACAAAACTTAAAATACTTCCGGTGTATCGCACCAGCGAAGGGGTGGAGAATTTAGAAGCCAATTACCAAACCTTTGATTCCTGCAAGGAAATTTTCCAGCAAAATGGAATTGTATTAATGTTCAGCGAAGGGAAATGTATTAACGAATGGCATTTGCGTCCTTTAAAAAAAGGAACCGCAAGATTAGCTACTACCAGCTGGCAGGAAGGAATTGATGTAAAAGTATTGCCGGTGGGAATTAATTATAGCTCGTTTAGAAAATTCGGAAAAAATATTTTTCTAAATTTCGGCAACATTATCTCCAAGGAAGAAATTTTATTGCATGATACCGATGGGAAAAGACATCTTATTTTTAATGATAAACTTAAAAGTGAGTTAGAGCAATTGGTTTTTGAAATTCCAGCTTCTGATGAAGACAAGAAGAAACAAAAAATATTTGTAGAAATAAGTTTTCTCTCAAAAATTTTACTTGCTATTCCTGCATTAATTGGATTATTGTTGAATGCTCCTTTCTATTTACCCATTCGTCAATATGTAATTAACAGAACAAAGCATAACGACCATTATGATTCAGTAATAATAGCCCTAGTTGTTTTTTTATATCCATTTTATATGCTGCTCTTAAGTTTCTGTTGTTATTTTCTTACGGGTAGTTGGATGAGTTTTTTAATTATTGCTGTGCTCCCCTTTACTGGATGGGCATATGTTCAATTGAAGAAACAACTCGATTAATAAGAAAATTTGAAGCTTTTTCAGCAGGTTTCAAAATGCAGAGTAGCGGACAGGAAGTACAAGTGTGCGACGCAACTGGGCCGATAGTAGTAATGGGCCGGTAATATAATTGTATTGATGCTTGCTAAGATATTGAAAAACAAAAGATTAGGAATGGATTATAGTCTCTAAAAAACCGCCAACTCTCAACCAAAAACCCCAAACTTAAACCTATCTTTGCACCCCCGAAATATTTAAACCCTTCGGGACAAATAAAATGTTTGAAAACATTATTAACAAAAACCTAAACGCTGACGTACAGGAAGGTGCAACTGCTGATGTAGCAGAAGCAACTACAGCGACACCAAACTATCCTGCGCCAACCGCTCACGACGATTTTGACTGGAGCGTTGACAAAAGAAACGTTACTTCTTACACCAAAGAAGAAAAAGAGAAGTACGATTCTGTGTACGACAACACTTTCGTACAATTGAACGACGGACAAATGATGACCGGTACTGTTGTTGGTTTAACAAAAACTGACGTGGTATTGAACATCGGATTTAAAAGTGATGGATTGATTTCGTTGAATGAATTCCGTGACTTGCAAAATTTGGCTGTGGGTGATGAAGTAGAAGTAATGATCGTTGAGAAAGAAGACAGAGATGGTCATCTTAATCTTAGCCGTCGCCAGGCTCGTATTACCAGAGCATGGGAAAGAATTGTGGAAGTGCATAAAACTGGTGAGATCATCACTGGTACTGTTACTTCTAAAACTAAAGGTG